>NZ_BAIO01000594.1 GCF_000613305.1 Komagataeibacter kakiaceti JCM 25156 | reverse complement strand
GAACAGGGGGCCGGCCATGTCGGGCCGCCCCTGCCGCCATGCGGACAGACCGGCGACATATCCCGCCAGCCCGAGGCGCTGGCCGGATTTTTCAAATGCCTCGCGGGCGATGGACATGGCCAGCCGGTTTTCACCATTGCTGAACATGGCCATGGCGATTTCCGCCTGCAGGTGGGCCGCGTACAGGTCATTCATGCCCGGTGTCGTGGCGATCAGGCGCAGGGCGCTGCGTGCCCCCTTCGCGCCCTGCGCCGCGCGTTCACGCACGGTGTGGTCGAGCAGGCTGTTGCGGGTGAAAACCCGCAGGGAGGGGTCATCTTCCTCCGGCAGGTGGATATGCTGTGGCGGGTGGCTGCTGTTGCCGTCCAGCGCGTTGCGCGCGGGGGCGGGGGGAAGCGGGCCACCGTGCGATGGCATCGCGGCCAGCATGGAATAGATGGCGGGTGAATCCGCCAGCCCCGAGAACGTGCGCAGCCAGAGCCGGAGCTGCCCCGCATCGGCGTGGTAGGCGGGATTGAGGTAGCGCGCCGCCAGCAGGTCGCCCAGCAGGGTATCGTCATGGATGGCGGCGGTTTCACGGATGGCGGTGGTGAAATCGCCATCGGCCTGAAGCTTGAAAACCCTGCGGATGCGGCTGACGTCTTCAGGCGCGAGGGGGCGCGGCAACCTGGCGCTGCCATGTGCGGGCAGGCGTGGAAGGGCGAGCGCCGTTTCCTCGTTATGGTCACCGTGCGCGCTCGGATCCTGATCCGTCGCTCTGGCTTCCACTGTTTGGGCACGCAGCGGCGCGAACGCCGCCCCTGCCAGAAATGCCGCGCCTGCCAGAAAGGCCGTCACGGCATGATGGGGGGTATTGGTTGTCCCTCGCATAGCGGTGGGGATGTAGGCGCAATGCAGACAGAAAGCAATAGCCAGCTTCTTGCGTGGTGGTAAATAAGTTTTCAGAACAGATACAGGAACCAGATGTAACAGAGGGAAACATACATTGAAATGCGAATGAATACCTGCCCTGCCATATGCTAATACCCCGGAAAGATTACGCAATTACCCCTTGCTACCCGCCAGATATACTCTCGAGTGTTTCGCGGATCAGAAGCATGTCTTTCCATGTGTCACGGCGCGCGTGGCACTCGCGCGCAATTGCAGCGGGTGGCGCATGGGCAGGGCTTGAAATGTGGGCGCGGGCCCCGGCTGACCGGGGTTTGCGGGCAGGGTGATTTCGCGCCAGCGCCCACGCATGCGCGCGGCTGTCGTGCGTTCCCCCAGCAGGACGGATACGGGCAGGTTGC
>NZ_BAIO01000595.1 GCF_000613305.1 Komagataeibacter kakiaceti JCM 25156 | reverse complement strand
CGACGCCGCGCGGCTGAAGGCGCGCGCGCTGGTCGATGACTGGCTGCACCACCCCGCCCAGCATCCCATCGCGTTCGAATGCGGGGTGATCGGCGCGCGGGTTTCGGCGTGGCTGGGGCATTATGATTTCTTCGCGGCCTCCGCCAGTGATTCCTTTCGCCAGCGCCTCATGGCCCGCCTGCTGGTGGAGGGGCGCACCATCGCCGCCATCATGCCGCCCGAACAGCATGGCTGGCAGTCGCTCACCGCGCTGAAGGGGCTGCTGGCCGTGGCGGTCGCCATGCCGGAATATACCGGGCTGCTGGCCCGCTACCGCCGCTATATCGATGCGGAGGTGGAAAGCCAGATCCTGCCCGATGGCTGGCATGTCGCGCGCAGCCCCGAAGTGCAGTTGCGCGCCCTGCGCGAACTGGCGGAGATGCGGGCCATGATGCAGGCGGTGCAGCATGCCCTGCCGCATTCGGTCGCCCTCGCGCTGGACGGGATGAGCCCGGTGCTGCGCGCCATGCGCCATGGCGATGGCGGGCTTGCCCTGTTCAATGGCAGCCACGAACGCAGCGCTGGGCTGATCGAGATGGTGCTGTCACAGGCCACGCGCACGCGGGTCGTGGCGCATAACATGCCCGATGGCGGTTTCGTGCGCATGCAGGCGGCCCGGTCGCTGCTGCTGGTCGATGCGGGAATTCCCGCCCCGGCGGGCTTTGATCGCAATGCCCATGCGGGCACCCTGTCATTCGAGTTTTCGTGCGCCCGCCAGCGCCTGATCGTCAATTGCGGCGGCGGCGTGCTGCCCGCGTGGAAAGACGCCCTGCGGCAGACGGCGGCGCATTCCGTCGTGGTGGTGGAGGAGATGTCCTCCTCCGAATTCGCGCACGATGGCACGGTGGCGCGCCGCCCCACGCATGTGGGCGTGGAACACGCGGTGGCGGGGGGTGCGCACTGGGTCACCCTGTCACATGATGGCTATCATGCCTCCGCCGGGGCGACGTATTACCGCAGGCTGTATCTGGGCGCGGATGGCGAGGTGCTGCGCGGCGAGGAAACGCTGGAGGGTGAGCGCGCGCTCGCTTTCGTGCTGCGCCTGCATCTGCACCCCTCGGTTACGGCGGTGGATGCGCGCGACGGTTCGGTCCTGCTGGGCGCGGGGGAGCAGCACTGGCGCTTTCGCGCGGCGGGTGGCGTTGTCGCGATCGAGGAGAGCGTCTATTGCGGCGGCCAGAGCCCGCGCGCCAGCCTGCAACTGGTCGTGCGCGTGGACCCGGCCGCGTCTCCGCCGGAGGAAGCGGGA
>NZ_BAIO01000596.1 GCF_000613305.1 Komagataeibacter kakiaceti JCM 25156 | reverse complement strand
CGCCGCCACCCGCAGCCCGCCAATCCGGTCGGGCAGATGCCCGCAGGCGAAGCGCCCGGCCACGAAGGCCAGCCCGAAACAGGTCAGCCCCAGCCCGGCATAAGGCCAGTGCGCATGGATGAAGCGCAGCGGCAGGAACGCGCCCAGGGCTGCGAACCCGACTCCCTGCAGCGCCACGGCGATACCCTGCCAGCGGATGGTGCCCAGGATATGCCAGAAAGGGGGCCTGCCCCCGGCATGCGTGGGGGAAGGGGGAACATCCTGCACCAGCGCCAGCCCGATCAGTGGCAGCAGGGCGGAAACCAGCATGAGCGCGCCCATGCCCGCCTGTTCATAAATGGCCAGCCCGATCGGTCCCCCCACGGCGAAGGCCCCGTACATGGCGGCCCCCGTCCATGCCAGCACGCGGCCCGCGCGCTGCTGCCCCATAAGGCCGATACCCCAGCCAGCATGCCCACGATCGTCAGGCTTTCGCCTATGCCCAGCAGCAGCCTGCCCGCCAGCAGGACGAGGTAGCGCGTCCCGCCGGGCAGCATGGTCAGGCCGGACAGCGCACAGACCAGACTGGCCGCGACATAGATGGCAAGCCCCGCGCGCATGCACGACCGTCCGCCCTTCGTATCGGCAAAGGCCCCGGAATGGTTGCGGCTGAGAATGGTGGAAAGGAACGCGATCCCCACCGCCAGCCCGGCCAGCCCGTTGCCATAGCCGGGCCAGTGCAGGACGGCCACGGGTATGGCCGCCAGCGGCAGGGCCACTGCCATGTAGGACAGGAAAAGCGCGATGGCGAGACGCGCCAGCAGCCGCAGCGGCGCGGGATCAGATTTCACGTGTGATGCGCACATGCAGTGGCTCGGCCAGCGCGGTCCTGAACACCTCCGCCATTGCGCGGAAATGCGGCGTGGTTTCATGTTCCGTCAGGGCTTCGGGGCTGGCCCAGCGTTCCACGAACACGAAAACATCCGGGTCGCTGACATCGCGGTGGCACTGGTAGGACAGGTTGGCCTTTTCCCGCCGGGACGTGGCGACACAGTGGCGGATGGCGTCAAGCGCCTCCTTTTCCCGTGCGGGATGGATGCGCAGGGTTGCGATGACGGTAATGGGCTGTTCTGACATGGATGATCCTGCCTGATCCTGTTATCTGCCCGCAGCATAGGGGTGTGTGACACTTTCCATCCAGAAAGAAAGTGTCACGTGACACTATTCACCATCTCCTCGCATATCCGCCGCAGGCGGCGCAGGGCTTCGGTCAGGTCGGGCAGGGAGGCGGGGCCAAGCACAGGCG
>NZ_BAIO01000597.1 GCF_000613305.1 Komagataeibacter kakiaceti JCM 25156 | reverse complement strand
CGGCGGCGGTTCCTTTATCATCCGCACCTGAACCGGCGGGCGTGGCGGTGCTTTCGGCGCCTCCGGCGGTGAGTGCAGGCCATACAGGAGAGCCAGGACCAGTGCCCCTTCGAACACAAGGACAATGGCGAAAATTATTACCTTCTGTAGTGTATTGTCACTCTGTTCCGCATACGTCATACCCATACCTCACTCAGAACGGCATAGTTTTTAGGAAGGATTATTACAAAATTATTCTGGATGTTCTGATTTCACTAAAGTTTACTTTGGGAGTATGACCAGTTGCTACGAAACGACTGATGCGATCCGCCTTTCTCTCCCCGGCCTGGCCCCATGGCGCGGCGCCCGCTTCCCCTGGCGGAACAGGAAAACACGACCACAGCGCTCTCTGGCCGTGCATATTCCGGTGCGTATGCACCGGATTTACACTGCCATGACAGACCAAGCCATTCATTCATCACGTTTTATCCATAAACATTATTAACACCTCGAAATCAACCCCGATTTTATGCGAAACGACTGATGTGAACAGCCTGCCGCGCGGACCATGCGACCGAGATGAAAAACAGCCTGCGGGACGCCTGCTTTCCCGCTGCCCGACAGGGCACTAAAAAAAAAGTTTCGTCCAGCTTGATCAAAAAAAAATCCTAGTCAAGCAAAGTGTTAAAAAAAACAGGTAAAAAAATCCGAGACCGTTCACGACCATATCTCAAGTCTATAATTATGTTGCCATACAGATATGAAATGGCTGGGCGGAAATACAGTTGAAGCCGCGCCAGCCCCTGTCGGTCGCCCCGTTTCAGGCCGCGCCATCGGGCACGCCACTGAACTCCGGCGGGCTTTCGGGCGCGGTCTGGTAGGCACGGGCCTCGCCCTGCTTCACCATTTCCAGACAGGCAACGAACGTACTGCTCCATGCCGAGCGCCGCTGGCCGGTGGACAGGCGGTCCCCTTCCCGCGCTTCCCGCATGGTCTCGGGCAGCATGTGCGCCAGCGGCACCCGTTCCGTCCCGCGCGCCAGGCAGGAGCGGACACGCTGGCGGGCATCCTCGACCGAAAACAGGTCAAGCTGCACCGGCGCGTAAAACGGCGCGTCCACCGGCATGACGCCCCAGTTGCCATCAAAGACCGCCAGACAGCCCCACAGGAACTCGATACGGTCCACTTCCCATTGCGCCGCTTCATCGTCATCCACGGTGGCCGCGCCACCAAAGGCGTATACATCCCGCCCAAGCTGCTCCCGGGCCGCAAGCCAGCCCGCCAGACGCGACGCGCCTTCCGCC
>NZ_BAIO01000598.1 GCF_000613305.1 Komagataeibacter kakiaceti JCM 25156 | reverse complement strand
TCCTGCCAAGCTTGCGGACCTCAATCGGTGCCCGCTGGCCGTTCTCCTGCATGGAGGCAGCAATCAGTGCAGCCCAGTCTGGATCGACTGCCCGCAGACGTTCACCGACTTCAATGTCGGCTACAGGGATCAGTTCGACGTTCATGCTGCCACTCCGTTTTGACGGTGCGCGTCACACGGCAGGGCGGTAGGTGTCCTGACAACGGTCATGGAAACAGGAGACCCGTCATGATGATAGCGACCCGGCCAGATATTCTGCGGCTCACGCCCCAGCACCTTGGCAATCTCGCGTTCAATCGGAACCGAATATCCCACGGTTCCGATGGTCTTGCTCACGGCACGACTATCGCGGCCAATCAGGGTGGAAAACTTCGCAAGCGAGCCGTATCGCTTCCGAAGTTCCGCCTTGATGTCCTCGGCGTGCATTCCTCTCGCTTCTGTGCCATATATATAGCTCCTGAGATTCGGGGCGGTGCCAGCCGCCCTTTTCTTCAACCCCGTTTCAGCGACTTCCTGCCGCTGTATTTCGTCGCGAGGTGTGCCGTGAGAATACGAGAAACCGAACCTTTGGCAAGCCATAAGTTCGGTTTACGGTTCTTTTCTGTGGATATCATGTGGATATCGTCCGCAAATGTCTGATATTTCGAACGAAAAGGGTTTGGTAAGCCGATCTTCATCTGACTTGACGGTTGATAATCGGAACCGTCAACCGGAAAGCCGGTTTGATCGCCTTCGCGCGGCCATCAAGGATGCAGGCGGCCGTGACTTCGTGGCCTCGCAAACTGGGGTCGGAAAGACCACTCTTAGTCAGTATATGAAGGAAGGGGACTGGAAGCTTAGTCAGCTTGAAAAGATCGCTGATTTTGCCAAAGTTTCTATCGGCTGGCTGATCGACGGCGACCGTGGAGCTACCGCAACTTCATGCCCTGCGTCCACGCAGCATGATGATCTCGTACATATCGACTACTATAATATCGCGGCTTCGGCTGGGTTCGGCTTATGCGCAGATGAATCCGAAAAGCCAGAAAAGGTGGCGATTTCCCGCCGTTTCCTGCGTCAAGACCTTGGGCTTGAGCCAAACCGGGCTATGATCCTTGAGACGCGAGGCGACAGCATGGAACCCACCCTGCGCCCAGGCGACCGGCTGGTGGTGGATACCCGCCAGCAGCAACTGCTCGATGGCGTCCACGTCATTGTCGTGAACGGCAGCCTGCTGGTGAAGCGCCTGTCACCCGAACCGGGCGGCAAGGTCCGTATCGCATCCGACAACGCGCTGTATCAG
>NZ_BAIO01000599.1 GCF_000613305.1 Komagataeibacter kakiaceti JCM 25156 | reverse complement strand
TCGCCAGCCGGTCCAGAAAGCGGCGGCGCGCGCCCGGCCCGTCCTGAAACAGGCGGTCCATCTGCGGGGTCAGCCATACGGCGGAAAAATATTCGGAAATGGCATCCCTGTTGCGCAGGGCCTGCCCATCGACATGAAACACCCGCCGCTCGGGCCGCACGGGGTTGGCGCCGGTGGCAAGTTTTACGGACAGGGCTTCATCCCCATCCAGACCCGCCACCTGTGCCGCCACACCCCACAGGGTGGTGCCGTGCCGGGGGAGTTCATCCATCCGCGCGCCGCGCAGGCCCCGTCCCGGCACCAGCATGGACACGGCTTCCAGAAGGTTGGTCTTGCCGCTGCCATTCGGCCCGGTAATGACCGTAACCGGCTGCTCCGGCCGCCATGACAGGTGTTGGTAATTACGGAAATCCGTAAGCACCAGCCGCGTTATGGCTGCCATGCAACCGGGTCGCCCCGCGTGATCCTACACACGCATCGGCATCAGCACGTACAGGGCGGAAGGGCTGTCCACATCACGCACGATGGTCGGCGCGGAACTGTCGGAAAAGACGAATTCCACTTCCTTTTCCACCTGATCGGTAATGTCGTTCAGGTAACGGGCCTGAAAGCCGATCTCGATGGGGCTGGAATCATAGGACACGTTGTTTTCGTCCAGTTCTTCCGTCGCGGTGCCCTGATCCTGACTGGCGGCGGAAAGGGTGAGCAGGTTGCGCGACATGCTCAGCTTGACCGGGCGCGAACGCTCCTGGCTGATGGCGGCGACACGCGAGACCGCGTCGGAGAAAATCTTCTTGTTCACGCGCAGCACCTTGTCGTTCCCGTGCGGGATCACCCGCTCATATTCGGGGAAGGTGCCGTCAATCAGCTTCGATGTCAGCGTGATGTTGCCGATCGAGAACTGGATACGGGTATCGGACAGGGAAACATCGACCTGTTCCGCCCCTTCCTCCAGCAGCTTGCGCAGTTCGGCCACGGTCTTGCGCGGCACGATCACGCCCGGCATGCCGGAACTGCCCGCGGGCAGTTCAGTCTCCACACGGGCCAGGCGGTGGCCGTCTGTCGCCACCGCGCGCAGCACCGGGCCGGCGTCCCCTTCGGCCACATGCAGGAAGATACCGTTAAGGTAGTAGCGCGTCTCCTCGGTGGAGATGGCGAAGCGCGTGCGGTCGATCAGCCCGCGCAGGGTCGGCGCGGGAATGCGGAATTCATGCGGCAGGCTACCCGCCATCATGGAGGGGAAATCATCCACATCCAGCACGTTCAGGCTGGTGGCGAAGCG
>NZ_BAIO01000600.1 GCF_000613305.1 Komagataeibacter kakiaceti JCM 25156 | reverse complement strand
GCCGCAGTCCCGCGCCCACGACGCCAGCCGCCGCCAGCCCGACCCTGTCGGCGCTCGCCTCGATCCCGAAGCCACTGACATCCTGAAGGCGGGCGTACCACGATCCCTTGTCCCAGAACCCGTCTTCCGAACAGCCGATGCAGCCGTGGCCGGACTGGATGGGGAAGGAGACGCCATCATTCCAGCGCACGGTGGAACAGGCGTTGTAGGTCGTGGGCCCCTTGCAGCCGACCTTGTACAGGCAGTAGCCCTTGCGCGCGCCTTCATCATCGAAAGCCTCGACATACTGCCCGGCGTCAAAATGCGGGCGGCGATAGCATTTGTCGTGAATGCGCTGGGAATAGAACATTTTGGGCCGCCCCTGCCGGTCGAGTTCGGGCAGGCGGTCGAAGGTCTGCATATAGGTGATGACGCCTGTCATCACCTCCGCGATGGGAGGACAGCCCGGCACCTTGATAATCGGCTTGTCCAGAATGACCTTGTGCACCGGGGTCGCCTGCGTGGGATTGGGGCGCGCGGCCTGCACGCAGCCATAGGACGCGCATGACCCCCACGAGATGACGGCCTTGGCGCCGGACGCCACGCGCCTGAGCTGATCGACAAACGGCCTGCCGCCGATGATGCAGTACATCCCGTCCTCGTTCAGGGGGGGATTGCCCTCCACCGCCAGGATGTAGTTGCCGTGGTATTTGTCCATCACCTCATCAAGGATGGCTTCGGCCTGATGCCCGGCGGACGCATGAGCGTATCGTCATAATCCAGCGAGATCATGGACAGGATCACATCCTTGACCAGCGGATGCGCCGCGCGGATGAAACTTTCCGAGCAGCAGGTGCATTCCAGCCCATGCAGCCACAGTACCGGGGTGCGGGGCTTGGTCTCCATGGCCTCGGCGATCCGGGGCACGTATTCCGGCCCCAGACCCAGCGCGGCGGCGGTAAGCGAGCAGTATTTGACAAAGGACCGGCGCGATATGCCCTGTCGCCGCATCACATCGTAAAAAGTTTCAAGCACAGCCATGTGTGGCGTCTTCCTTCCTCGGCTGCGGATCGGCAGGGACCCGCTTTATCCTTCAGGAAGCATGAACCGTACCAGGTGGTGCCGGGCGCCCGGCACCACGGAAAACCCACGCCCGGCGAAAATCCGGTGGAAAATGCCTGACCACCCGACCGATCAGGTGCTTTCCATATACCGTACCGCCGCGATGGCCGCCTGCCCCAACGCAAGGCCGCCATCACCCGCTGGCGCAAGGCGCGGCAGTAGCACGCGCAGG
>NZ_BAIO01000601.1 GCF_000613305.1 Komagataeibacter kakiaceti JCM 25156 | reverse complement strand
CCCGCCGCCTCGCCGCCTCCGCCCCTGCGGGTCGGCAACGGGAGAGAGGTCACGATCCTGCCCGCTCATGCCGCGTCCCCTCTGTCCGTGAAACGGTTCTGCTGCATCCACAGCGTGCGGTAGAGACCGCACCGCGCCAGAAGTTCGCCATGCGTGCCGATATCGACGACCCGCCGCCGGTCCAGCACGCAGATCTGGCTGCAATCCACCAGCGAGGCGAGACGGTGCGACACGATCACCATGGTCCGCCCATGGGCCAGATGGCGCAGGTTGGCGTTGACCACGGCCTCGCTTTCCGGATCGAGGGCGGAGGTGGCTTCATCAAGGATCAGCAGCCGCGGGTCGGAAATCACCGCGCGCGCGATCGCAAGGCGCTGGCGCTGCCCGCCCGAAATGTTGGTCGAGCCTTCCTCGATCCAGGTATCGTAGCCTGCGGGCATGCGCTCGATGAATTCCTCCGCCCCCGCGAGGCGGGCGGCGCGCACCGCGTCTTCCAGCGTCAGGCCGGGGCGACCGGCGATGATGTTGTCACGGATGGTGCCGCGAAACAGGAAATTATCCTGCAACACCACCCCGCATGAACGGCGCAGGTAGGTCAGGTTGATTTCACGCAGGTCCACGCCATCAAGCCGCAGGTGCCCGGTATAGCCCCGGCTCACGCCCTGCAGCAGCCGGGTGATGGTGGACTTGCCCGAACCGCTGCGCCCGACCAGCCCCAGCATCGCGCCCGCGGGCACATGGAACGTGATGTCCGACAGGGCGGGCGCGGCGGCGCCGGGATAGGTGAAGCCGACATCCGAAAAGGACAGCGCGCCCCGGATGGGCGGGCGCAGGCCGGTCGTCAGGGCGCGGGTCTCGGTCGGGCGGTTGAGTACGGAACCCGCCTCGGCCAGGGCGCTGCGGACTTCGTTCAGGTCGTCGATCAGCCGCGCCATGCTGACAAGCGGGGCGGCCACCCGCCCGCCCAGCATCGCGAACGCCATGAGCGCACCGGCCTCCAGCCCCGACGTGGTGGCGGTAATGGCCAGATAGGCCCCGACCAGAATGATGCCGCGATTGATGAACAGGTCAAGCGGCATGACGGCGGTGGCCACCCAGTTGCCCATGCGCCCCGCATCCAGCGAGGCGGTGACGACGCTGGCGGTCTTTTCATCCCACACCTCCCGGCGCACGGGTTCCAGCGCCAGCGTCTTGACAGTGCGGATACCGGCAACCGTTTCGTGCAGGGCGGCGCTGCGGTCCATCTCGGCGTACCTGCCGGGCCA
>NZ_BAIO01000602.1 GCF_000613305.1 Komagataeibacter kakiaceti JCM 25156 | reverse complement strand
CCTGTTCATTCTGGGCCGTCACCTTAATGATGACGGGGCGCGCGACCTGACATGGCGGCCCGCCACCCCGCCGCCCTGAGCGACGGCGTCTCTACGCCCTGCCTTACGTGGGCAGACGGGAGAGATGGGTGCAGGCCAGATCGGCCAGATGCTCCTGCGGGGCGGTCACGTCGAGTTCCAGCACCACCTCGTCGTGCATGTCCGGCTCCTCCAGCGTTTCAAACTGGCTGTCGAGCATGGCCGGGGGCATGAAATGGCCGGTACGTTCCCGCAGGCGCGGCGCAATATCGTCCTTGCTGCCCTTGAGATAGACAAAGCACACATCCGCGCTACCACCGGAAATACGCTCGCGATACTTCCGCTTGAGCGATGAGCAGGTCACGATGCCGCACTGCCCCTGCTCCCCCCATTCGCGAACCTGATTGGCGATGCGGTCAAGCCAAGGCGCGCGATCCGCATCGGTCAGGGGGGTGCCCTTGCTCATGCGGGCGATGTTATCCGCCGGGTGCAGGTCGTCCCCCTCGATAACGGGCCAGCCAAGGCGTTCGCCAATAAGCCGGGCCACCGTACTCTTGCCGCACCCCGAAACGCCCATGACGATCAGGACGCAGGGTCTGCCTGCCTTCCTGAGCCGGTGCGAGAGGGAAACCGAATCCATATTCTGCTGGGTGTCACACATTCCGTATCTGCCGGATAATATCAGGGAAATTCATATCAGCCCCTATCTGGACCACGCGGCGGGCACAATGCAAGGGCACGGTCCGATCACGAGAGGGCAATGGAAGGAACGCGCGCCAGCATCTTCGGGAATATTAAAAAATATTTTCATTCCACCTGAAGAAATGCCCCGCCCCGCACCCGGAAAACGTTTCGCCATCCGTGCATTTTATTTTAAAAAACATTATGTCACGATAATTGCGGCGGTTATTTACTGACAACAGGCTTATGCCCTTGCCTTACGCAAGGCAGGCGCGTTATATACGCAATTAATTACCAAAAAACAGCGCCATTAGAATATCGGGCATAGGAATAGATTCCTAAAATACGATTTTAGCCACATTCCTCTTGGCGCATTGAGTTATCGAGAGTTCTGCTGTGTCATCTTATAACGATTTTCTTTCCTTACCGAAGGAAGAAGACCAGACCTCCCATCGGGATGAAGTAAATGAATCAGCATTCAGGCAGGCCCTTGAACGGCTAGGCAAGGGTAAATCCGCGCCGCGCGGGGCCGGTGGCGGCAAGACCGCCCAGCCCAAGCAGCGCGCCCCACGCCAG
>NZ_BAIO01000603.1 GCF_000613305.1 Komagataeibacter kakiaceti JCM 25156 | reverse complement strand
TCGCGCCACATTGCGCTGCGCGAAATCCAGGACAGGAATGAAACCCTGTTCTACGCCATCATCGATCAGGCGCTGGAAGCATGGCTGCCCATCATCTACACCCCCGCGATCGGGCGGGCCTGCCGTGAGTTCAGCCATATCTGGACCCGTCCGCGCGGCCTGTTCCTGAGTTATGAGGACCGGGGCCGCATTGCCGAAATCCTGTCCCACCCGCAATGGGACGCCGTGCGCGTGATCGTGGCGAGCGATGGCGGCAGCATTCTCGCATTGGCGATCAGGGGGCGAATGGCATGGGCATCCCCATTGGCAAGCTCTCGCTCTATACCGCGTGCGGGGGGCTGGACCCGGCCCGCGCGCTGCCCATCCTGCTGGACATGGGCACCGACAACACGGCCCTGCTGGAAGACCCTGAATATATCGGCTGGCGGCACAGGCGGGTGCGCGGCGCGCAATACGATGCGTTCATTGCCGAGTTCGTCGCCGCCGTGGCGGCGCGCTGGCCCAATATCGCCCTGCATTGGGAGGATCTGTCCGGCACGGACGCCCTGCGTATCCTGGGTCGCTACCGTACGCGCATGTGTACCTATAACGATGACATTCAGGGCACGGCGGCGGTTACGGCGGGTGCGTTGCTGGCGGCGATCCGGGCGGGTGCCGCGCCACTGGCCACGCAGCGGATCGTCATTTTCGGTGCGGGCGGGGCGGGCTGCGGTATAGCCGACCTGCTGGCCCGGATGATGGTGGCCGAGGGCATGACGGCCATGGAGCCAGAAGCCGTTTCTTCATGGTTGATATTGACGGCCTTGTACGCACCGGCATGGATGGCGTAACGGAGGGCCAGCGCCCCTTCGCCCAGCCTGCCGATGTCGCATCGGGGTGGACGGTGCGCGATCCCGCCCACATCACGCTGGCGGAGGTGATGGAGAATGTCAGCCCCACCATGCTGATCGGCACATCGGGGCAGGGCGGGGCCTTTACACGCGACATCGTGGCCCCCATGGCGGCGCGGTCGGCCCGCCCGGTCATCTTCGCCCTGTCCAACCCCACCGCCAATATCGAGGCCATGCCGCAGGATCTGCTGGAATGGACCCATGGGCGCGCCCTTATCGGCACGGGCGGGCCGTTCGCTCCGGTCAGCTACGCAGGGAGCAGCCGCCCGGTGGACAGATCAACAATTCCTACGTTTTTCCCGGCGTGGGGCTGGCGGTGGTGGCAGGCGGCATTACGCGCATGACCGATGGCATGTTTCTGGCCGCCGCCCACGCGCTG
>NZ_BAIO01000604.1 GCF_000613305.1 Komagataeibacter kakiaceti JCM 25156 | reverse complement strand
TGCTGCTGCCCGGCCGGCGGGCGGATTTTGTGGTCATGGGGCGTGATCTCATGGTGCGGGAAGTCTGGGTGGGCGGCCAGCGCCGCGCCTGAATCGGGCTACGACATGATCCGTCTGATAGCGCGGGGTTGCGTTTTTTCTGGCCGCCCGCCTTGGCGCGTCCTATTACTTTCCCGCTTCCGCCGCCTGCATGAAGGAACCCGACCCACTCCATGCCTTACAGCCCGCCCCCATGTCACGCACCATCCTGACCGCGTGCCAGGAACGCGCGCTGAATGAGATTCTGGCCGCGCGTGGGGTCTCGGCCACGCACCTGCTGACCGGCTATGCGGGCACAGGCAAGACCACGCTCATGCAGCAGGTCGCCCGTGCGCTGCGCAAAAGCGGGGCGGAAGTCGTGTTCACCGCCGCCACCCACAAGGCCACTGCCGTACTGCGCGCGCGCGTGGGTAATCTGGCTCCGTGCCGGACCATTCATAACGTGCTCTCACTCCAGCCCGGCGCGCAGGACGGGCGCGAGGTGCTGCAACGCGCTGACCGGCCCGAGCCGATTACGGCGGATGTCATCATTATTGATGAATGCAGCATGGTCGGTTCCGAACTCATGCGCTGGGTGCGCGACCTTGTGCCCGACCGTTTCGTGCTGTTCGTGGGCGACCCGGCGCAGCTTCCCCCGGTGGGCGAGGCGATCAGCCATCCTTCGCCATCCGCTCGGCCTCGCACCTGCAGACGGTAGTGCGGCAGGCTGCCGATAACCCGCTGATTGCCGCCGCGACCACCATCCGCGAAAGTCAGGGCGGCCCGCTGGACTGGTCGTGGTGCCGGGCCAACCACCATGACGGCGCGGGACTGTTCGTGCCCCGTACGCCCGATGAGTGGATGCACCGGGCCTTCACATCGGATGAATTCCGCGCGGATAGTGATGCCTTCCGCTATCTGTGCTGGACCAATGCGCGGGTCGAGGCGGTAAACCGCATGGTGCGCCAGTGGGTGCATGGCGGGGATACGCCCACGCCCTTCGTGGCGGGGGAGCGGGTCATCGCCCGCGCCCCGGTCATGGACGCGGACGGGCGGCGCGTGGCCATCGCCACCAATGAGGAAGCCGAGGTTGTTGACATCCGGCCCGCCATGCTGCGCCATGCCTTTCCCGCCACGTCGAAAGTGGCGGGGTGGCGCACGGAGCTTCCGGTCCATGACGTGATCCTGCGCACGCTGACGGGGGAGGAAGCGGCGGTGCCCATCCTGCGCCCCGGGGCGGATATGGG
>NZ_BAIO01000605.1 GCF_000613305.1 Komagataeibacter kakiaceti JCM 25156 | reverse complement strand
ATGCCGCCCCGCGCCACATTGCCGCAAGACGGGCTCCAGACCCGGCGCGCGCACGGGAAATCGGACCGGAAAGGACGTGATGGACACCATGGGGGCCAATTATAGCTTGACGCTCCCCCCATGCACCGCCAGTTTCCGCATGCCAGACGGTCGGACGGTCGCTGTCGCATGGTTTACGCCGTGTGATGGAGGAAAGTCCGGGCTCCACGGAAAAACGGTGCCGGCTAACGGCCGGCGGGGGCGACCCCAGGGACAGTGCCACAGAAAACAGACCGCCCTCACGGCGGTGCCGGTCGCAATACCGGCAGTGTTGGGGGCAAGGGTGAAACGGTGCGGCAAGAGCGCACCGCATCCATGGTAACATGGATGGCAGGGTAAACCCCACCGGGAGCAAGACCGAATAGGAACGGCGGATGGGCCGCAAGGCGCCATCAGGGGTTTTTCCGCCCTGTCGTTCGGGTTGGTCGCGCCAGATGCGCCGCAAGGCCCATCGCAGAGGAATGACCGTCCCGCCCCCTCGGGGGCGGACAGAACCCGGCTTACAGACCGTCTGGTATTTTACTCCATCCGGCCGCGCGGCGGCTATTGGCGGTCTGCCGCCAAAAGTTGTTCACAAGTATTAACATAAAGAACAAACCAGAAACAGCGCACATTGCCGCCATATTGTGTTCCGATCGCGCCCTTTACCTGAACGCGCCGGAAACTGTGCTGAATAATAGCAGTTTCCAGCCATCTTTTGCGCATCTTTAATTGACCGCCCATGAAATCCCATGTTATCCCATTTCCCTACCGGGCAGAGGGTGGACGCCAGAATTCAGGCGCGACACCACGCTCTGGATACGGGCGGTTTCTGAAATTCGTGCCAGAGGGAGGGCATCGCGCAGCGTGAGTGTATTCCTGGGCACACACCAGAACCGGCTGGACGCGAAAGGGCGGGTTTCCATTCCCTCCGCATTCCGCACGGCGCTGCGTGCCAGGGCCAAATCGGGCGAACCGCTGGCCATCCTGCGTCCGTCCCATCTGCATCCCTGCCTTGAGGCATGGCCCGCCGATGCTTTTGCCGCACTGACCCGCCCGCTGGATGAGATGGATATTTTTTCAGAAGACCACGACGACCTCGCCACCGCGCTCTATGCCGATGCCTATCCGTTCGAAACCGACAGGGAAGGCCGCATCCTGCTGCCCGAAACCCTGCGCGCCCATGCGGGGCTGACCGATCAGGTCACGTTCATGGGGCTGGGCCGCACTTTCCAGATCTGGGA
>NZ_BAIO01000606.1 GCF_000613305.1 Komagataeibacter kakiaceti JCM 25156 | reverse complement strand
GGGGCCGACCGCGTCCATGAGTTCGGCGCGTCCGATCACGCCCGAAAGCGGCAGGCCACCCCCCATGGACTTCGCCACGGAGACAAGATCGGGCTGCACGCCGGAATGTTCGATGGCGAACATGCGGCCCGTGCGGGCGAAGCCGCTCTGCACCTCATCGGCCACGAGCTTGATGCCATGTTCGTCACACAGCCGCCGCAGGGCCACAAGCAGTTCGGGCGGCGCGACACGGAAGCCGCCTTCACCCTGCACGGGTTCGATGATGATGGCGGCGACGCTGGTGGGCGGCAGGTCGGCCGCGAACAGGAAGTCCAGCATGCGCAGGCTGTCCGCCACGCTGGTCGCCGCGTCGGGGAAGGGGATGTGATAGACCTCGCCGGGCAGGGTGCCGAAGGGAGCCTTGTAAGGTCTGACCTTGCCCGTCATGGCCGAGGCCAGCAGCGTGCGCCCGTGGAAACCGCCGGTAAAGGCGATGATGCCGTTGC
This sequence comes from Komagataeibacter kakiaceti JCM 25156, assembly GCF_000613305.1. The sequence goes on along the minus strand of NZ_BAIO01000606.1, from coordinate 775 downwards.
GCCCCGTCGCCGCGCGCGCGATCTTGACCGCGTTTTCCGTCGCCTCGCCCCCGGTGGAAAAGAAGACGGTTTTTGCCGGCCCCGCGAAGGGGGCCAGCGCGTTCAGCCTTTCAGCCAGCGCGATGTAAGGCTCATAGGCCGAAACCTGAAAGGCCGTATGGGTGAAGCGGTCAAGCTGGGCGCGCACGGCCTCGATCACCTTCGGGTGGCGGTGGCCGACATTCAGCACGGCGATGCCGCCCGCGAAATCCACATAGCGGCGGCCTTCGACATCCCATAATTCCGCATTTTCCGCCCGTGCGGTAAAAATGGGGGTGGCCGTCGCCACACCGCGGGCAACAGCGTGGTCACGGCGGGCGAGGAGGGTGGCGTTGGTGTCTGTCATGGCCTGTGGCGTCCGGTCCTGATGGTTGCGGTGTGGCGGGACACGCCCGCCTTCATGCCCCCTTCGGTAACGGCTTCAGGACCGGGTGGGGAGGCGCTTTTTGAGGGTGGTTTGGTGATTGGAAGTCACCGCCTGCCCCGCATCCGTTCTGAACTGCGCCTCCAGCCATGTGCGCAGCCTGACAAAGGCGCGCGCCTGCCATGTCTGCTCCGTGGTGCGCAATACGTAGGTGCCCAGCGCGGCCGCGTGCAGCGGCATGTCGGTGGTGGTGACGCGTACGAGCTGGCCGGTATGCAGGTCGTTTTCCAGCAGGTAGGTATTGGCCAGCGCGATCCCTTCGCCCGCGCGGGCGGCGGCCAGGGCCAGATGGGCCTGCCACAGGCGGTCATA
>NZ_BAIO01000607.1 GCF_000613305.1 Komagataeibacter kakiaceti JCM 25156 | reverse complement strand
CCCCCGATTTGCGCCCATCTCGACTTCGGCGAACTCGATCTGGTCGCTCAGCGTGGTGATGTTGGCGAAGACGCCGCGCGCCTTGCGCAGGACCTGCGTGTCGCCCGCCAGCAGGGAGGCAAGCGTCTGCGCCGCGCCGTCGATCGCGATCAGGAAGTTATGGCCCAGACGGTCCTGCGCCCGTTCCTGCAACCGGAACTGGAACAGGGAGGAAACGGTGGATTCCAGCACGATTCCCAGCACGATATAGGTCGCGCGTGCCATGGCCGTCATGAAGATGTGCTGGGGGTCGGCAATCCCGTCGAGCGAGATGATGGCGTAGGTGAAGCCACTCGCGCGCATGCCGTGGATACGGTAGTTGGTCATGGTGGCGGGGCCGGGCAGCAATGTGCCGATGAAGCAGAAGGCCCCGATCCCCCCGGCCAGCATCAGGATGAACATGATGGGGGCCTGTGGAAAGGCCGCCACCAGCGTCACGGCGCAGATCGTGCCCACCACCATGCCGAACAGGTGCCACCGCGCCTTGGCCACGCTCTTGCCGCGCGTGCCCTGCGCCACCATCCATACCGTCAGCGCCGCCCATTGCGGGCTGCCCAGTTCCCACCACAGGGCGATGCCCAGCGCGATGAGGGACGTGATGGTGGTGCGCAGCGCGTAGCCGAACGTGAAAATGCCCGGCGCGTACAGCCAGCGCAGGTGGTCCTGCCGTGGGGCGGTGCCCGGTGGCCACAGGCGCGTGAAGAAAGCGCGGATATGATCCTGAAAACGGATCAGGGAAAGCTCAAGATCTTTCATCCCGGCATTCAGCCTCCCCTGTCCAGACACGATCCATGCATAGTGTTGTACAGCATACCGGCTGTACGAACAGGCCAACACCCGGATGCCCGCATGGAAGGTAGCCCGTACCGCATACCGCGAATATCCGGCCCGGTATTACCCGTCGTAGGAGACGAGGGTCTTGAGCGGAATGTCCAGCCGCGCGCGGCCACCCAGATCCGTCAGTTCGATCAGGGTCGCGGCGCCCACCACATCGGCCCCCACCTTGCGCAGCAGCGACACGGACGCCACCAGCGTACCGCCCGTGGCCAGCAGGTCGTCCATCACCACCACGCGCTGGCCGGGCTGGATCGCATCGGCCTGGATGTGCAGCGAATCGGAGCCGTATTCCAGGTCGTAGCTGTGGGATACCGTCTCCCCTGGCAGCTTGCCGGGCTTGCGCAGCATGACCAGACCGCAGCCAAGGCGGCTGGCCAGCGGGG
>NZ_BAIO01000608.1 GCF_000613305.1 Komagataeibacter kakiaceti JCM 25156 | reverse complement strand
CCGCCGGGTGCCGCCCCCAGATCCACCACGCGGGCGCCGGGGCGGATGAGATGGAAGCGGTCATCAGTTCAATCAGCTTGAAGCGGCGCGTGAGCGCCAGCCTGCTTCTGCGCGGCTTGCACATAGGGGTCGTTCAACTGCCGTTGCAGCCAGCGGTGCTGCGCCGTGGTGCGGCCGCGCGCCTTCCTGACGGTGACGGTCTTGGTCCGGTTGGTCTGTACGGCCCGCCCGTCGGCGCTGGTGTCGCCATCTCCGGGGGTAAGACTGCTGGTACGGGCCTTGCCCGGTATGCGGGTAGGGGAACGCTGTTTCATGACGGGACGCGGTCAGGAACTGACCCGGTGCTCCATACGGCTGTACAGGGGGAGGGAAGACGGAGCGGCGGAAAGGCCACCACGCCGTTTACGGTCCCCGATCATGCGTAAAAGCAGGCCGTCACGCAATCCCCGGTCCGCCACCGTCACTTCCGCCAGAGGCCATGTGGTGACGATCGCTTCGAATATGGCGCAGCCGGGCATGATGTAACGCGCGCGCTCCGGCCCGATGACGGGATTGCGCATCAGCCCGTCCATGCCGCCCCGGCGCAGGCTGTCGATGATGCCCAGCGCGCGCGGCACGGACAGGCTGGTGCCATCTATGCTGGCGCGGTCATACCGTGCCTGACCCAGCGCTAGGCTGGCCAGTGTGGTGACCGTGCCGCTGGTGCCCAGAAGCATGACGTTCTGGCGCACGATTTCACGGGCGATGCAGTGAACATCATCAAAACCGCGCAGGACACTGCTGATTTCGGCCACGGTGGCGCTGTAGCCCGCATCGGAAAAGATATCCGCGCCATCGCGTTCGCCCAGCGTCATGATGCCGACGGGCAGGCTGACATAACCCGACAGGTCATGCCGCCCGGCATGGCGGTCGATTCGCGCCCATGCGATTTCGGTCGAGCCGCCGCCGATGTCGAACAGAAGCCCGCGCCCCGTCGTGCCCCGGCTGTCCTGTAACAGGGAGGTGCAGGCGGCGAGTGCGAGTTCCGCCTCTTCCCGCGCCGAGATGATGGAAATGTTCAGTCCCGTCTCGTTCAGCACGCGGCTGAGGAAGTCGAGGCCATTGCCCGCCCGGCGGCAGGCTTCGGTCGCGATGGCGCGATGGCCGTGCAGGTCATACAGCCCCATGCGGGCGACACAGGCGCGTAGCGCGGCCAGTGTGCGTTCCATGGCCGGATCGGCCAGTTGGCCGGTCCGGTGCAACCCTTCGCCAAGAC
>NZ_BAIO01000609.1 GCF_000613305.1 Komagataeibacter kakiaceti JCM 25156 | reverse complement strand
TGATCCTGTGGGGTGGCCCCGGCGTGGGCAAGACCACCATCGCGCGCCTGCTGGCCGATGCGGCGGGGCTGCGCTTCGTGCAGCTTTCGGCGGTGTTTTCCGGTGTGGCGGACCTCAAGCGCGCGTTCGAGGATGCACGGCGCACCAGCGCGCAGGGCGGTGGCACGCTTCTGTTCGTGGATGAAATCCACCGCTTCAACCGCGCCCAGCAGGACGGATTCCTGCCGGTGGTGGAAGATGGCACCGTCGTGCTGGTGGGTGCGACGACGGAAAATCCCTCCTTCGCGCTCAACAGCGCGCTGCTTTCGCGCTGTCAGGTGCTGGTGCTGCACCGGCTGGATGACGCGGCGATGGAACAGCTCCTGCACCGCGCCGAAACCACCACCGGCACGCACCTGCCGCTCACGCCCGAAGCCCGCGCGACCCTGCGCGCCATGGCCGATGGCGACGGGCGTTACCTGCTGAACATGGTCGAGCAGCTTCTGGCCCTGCCCCCACGGGCGGAACCGCTTGACCCCGCTGGTCTGTCGCGCCTGCTCGCCCGCCGCGCGGCGCTGTATGACAAGGACCGGGAGGAACATTACAACCTGATCTCGGCGCTGCATAAATCCATGCGCGGCTCGGACCCCGACGCGGCGCTGTACTGGTTCGCCCGCATGCTGGAAGGGGGCGAGGATCCGCGCTACATCGCCCGCCGCCTGACCCGTTTCGCCGCCGAGGACGTGGGCATGGCCGACCCGCAGGCCCTGCAGCTGGCCATCGCCGCGTGGGAGACGTTCGAACGCCTCGGCTCGCCGGAGGGGGAGCTGGCTCTGGCCCAGCTTGTCGTGCATCTGGCCACCGCGCCCAAGTCCAACGCGGTGTACAAGGGCTACAACATGGCCCGCCGCGCCGCGCGCGCCACCGGCAGCCTGATGCCGCCCGCCCATATCCTGAACGCGCCGACCACGCTCATGAAGGATATTGGCTACGGCAAGGGCTATGAATACGACCACGATGCCGAGGGCGGCATATCGGGCCAGAACTACTTTCCCGACGGCATGCGCCGCCCCAGACTGTACCAGCCCACCAATCGGGATATGAACGTGAAGTCGCGCGACGACTGGACAGTTGGAACAGAGTGCGCGAAAGCCGTGGGTCATGAGTGTCGTTACCCTTACCGTCAGCGATGACGAAGCCGATATCCGCCTGGACCGCTGGTTCCGCAGGCACTACCCCCACCTGACGCAGGGCGCGTTGCAGAAGCTGTGCCGCACGGG
>NZ_BAIO01000610.1 GCF_000613305.1 Komagataeibacter kakiaceti JCM 25156 | reverse complement strand
TACCCGCCGCAGGCGGCAGGGCGGGCGCGGTCGCCGGGGCCTGCTGTTCCACCGTCTTATGGTTCTGCTGAGGCAGGAAATACTCAAAACCAACCAGCACCACGGCAGACAGTAATGTTGCCACCATAAAACGCTTGATATCCATCAGCGACCCGCCAGACTTTTACTGTTTTTCATGGAGTCATGCATGTCACACCCGCAGGCCGCGCCGGGAACGGGGTCGTGACCACCCGCATTCCACGGGTTGCAGCGCAGGATGCGCCACCCGGCCAGCACACTGCCCCGCATCGCCCCATGCCGGGCGATGGCGTCGCGTGCGTAATGACTGCATGAAGGAACGAAGCGGCAATGCGCGCCCCATATCGGGCGGATTACCAGTTGATACGCGCGAATGAGCGCGCGCAGCGCATGGGCGGCCAGGCCTGGGGAAGACGTACTCACGATTCTTCCTTTACTCCGGCCTTGCGCAGGGCCTTGCGGTAATCCCCGATCAGGGCGGCGAACCGCCGACCGCACGTGCCGGACCGGCCAATGACCACGATGTCAACGCCCGCAAGCGCCGTTTCGCGGCCGACCAGCCGTACAACCTCACGCAGGCGTCGCCGCGCGCGATTGCGCACGACGGAATTGCCCACTTTCTTGGTAACGGTAAAACCGTACCGGGCAGCTTCCGTGTCACCGCGTTCAAGCGCCTGAAGCACCAGTCCCGGCACGGGAGCCTTGCGGCCTTTTGCCGCAACCCGCAGGAACTCGGCACGTTTTTTAAGACGCGTGGACTTGTCGGCCACTTTAAGCCGCCCCTTTGTAGAGACATTCACGGTTCCGGGCACGAAGGCACCCGGAACGTACAGACGTCACCTGCCTCAGGCAGAAAGACGCTTGCGGCCCTTGCTGCGACGGTTTGCAACAACTTTACGGCCACCAACGGTTTCCATACGCGAACGGAAGCCGTGGCGACGCTTGCGGACCAGCTTCGAGGGTTGATACGTGCGCTTCACAACGGCACTCCCAGATTGACAATGACAGACAGGTTACGGAATAAATTCCACAGGCCCCGTACAATACGGAAGGCCTGAGCGGCGCCTTATACTGCCGCTTTCCGGCAACGTCAATGCTGCCGCGCCCCTGAGCCCCAACCGGATGGATTTCATGACCAGCCCCACCCGCGACTCCGCCCCCGCCATGGATGAAGCGCTGCGGCGGCACATCCACGATATACGGGGCCATCTCTCACCCGCCATGCTGCAGGCGGATG
>NZ_BAIO01000611.1 GCF_000613305.1 Komagataeibacter kakiaceti JCM 25156 | reverse complement strand
CGGACTGGGGCGAATGCACCGAGATCACGGTGCGTGAAGCCCTGCGCGACGCCATGGCCGCCGAGCTGCGCCGTGATGAGGATGTGTTCCTGATTGGCGAGGAAGTGGCGCAGTACCAGGGGGCCTACAAAATCTCGCAGGGCCTGCTGGACGAGTTCGGGGAAAAGCGGGTGATCGACACCCCCATTACCGAACAGGGCTTTACCGGCATGGCCATTGGCGCGGCGCTGACCGGGCTGAAGCCGATCGTGGAGTTCATGACCATGAACTTCGCCATGCAGGCCATTGACCAGATCATCAATTCCGCCGCCAAGACGCGCTACATGTCGGGGGGGCAGATGTCGTGCCCCATCGTGTTCCGTGGCCCCAACGGCGCGGCCGCCCGCGTGGGCGCGCAGCATTCGCAGTGCTACGCAAGCTGGTACGGGCATGTGCCGGGGCTGAAGGTGGTCGCGCCCTGGTCTGCGGCGGATGCGAAGGGCCTGCTGCGCGCTGCGATCCGTGATCCCAACCCGGTCATCTTCCTTGAAAACGAGATTCTGTACGGCCAGCGTTTCCCCTGTCCGGTGGATGAGGACTTCATCCTGCCCATCGGCAGGGCCAAGGTGGAGCGCGAAGGCCGGGATGTGACTATCGTGGCTTTCTCCATCATGGTTGGCGTCGCCCTTGAGGCGGCGGAAAAACTGGCCGCGCAGGGGATCGAGGCGGAAGTCATCAACCTGCGCACCATCCGCCCGCTTGATACGCAGACGGTGGTGGACAGTGTGAAGAAGACCAGCCGCCTTGTCTGTGTGGAGGAAGGTTGGCCATTCGCCGGTATTGGCGCGGAGGTCGCCATGCAGGTGATCGAACATGCCTTCGACTACCTCGACGCGCCACCGGTGCGCGTGGCGGGCGCGGACGTGCCGATGCCGTTCGCCGCCAATCTTGAGAAACTTGCCCTGCCCAATGCGGACTGGATCATCAATGCCGTCCGGCAGGTTGTGTGAGGGAACGCACGATGTCGATCAACATCCTGATGCCGGCGCTTTCCCCCACCATGAAGGAAGGCAAGCTGGCCCGCTGGCTGAAGGCGGAAGGCGATAGCATCGCGTCTGGTGACGTGATTGCGGAAATCGAGACGGACAAGGCCACGATGGAAGTCGAGGCCGTGGACGAAGGCATAATGGGCCGTATCCTGATCCCGGAGGACGGAGGGCGTTGCCGTCAACGCGCCGATCGCCATACTGGTGGCGCAGGGCGAAAGCGTG
>NZ_BAIO01000612.1 GCF_000613305.1 Komagataeibacter kakiaceti JCM 25156 | reverse complement strand
GGGCTGGACAGCCATGTCGTGCTGGATGGCGGCCTGCCCATCGCCGTGGGCCTGATCGGGGACAGGGGCCACCTGAACGCGGCTGGCAGCATCACCCCCGACCGGCATGGCGGCAATACGGTTGTTTTTGATGCGCTCAGGCTTCAGGGCGCGACGCTGGATCTGGGCGCCACCCCGACCCGGCTGGTCACGGGCGCGCCGCTACAGCTTGATGCTGCGGCCCATCTTGCCCTGTCGGACCTGCATGTACTGGCCCCCACGCTGCACGGACACATGCAGGCGGACCTGCGGGCCGTGGGGCCGGTTGATGACCTGATGGCCAGCGTGAAGACGCAGGCCAGTATCGCCGCGAGCAATACGGCGGCGGGCGATGTGCAGGCCAGCCTGCGCATGGAGCACCTGCCACAGGTGAAGCAGGGCGTACTGGAGGTTTCCGGCACGGTGGACCGCGACCCCATGGCGGTTTCCGCCCGTCTGGAAAGTGACGGCGCGAACAGCCGCCACCTGCTTGTGGACCATCTGAGCTGGAAAAGCCTGATGGGCAAGGCGGACATGACCCTGCCCGCGGGCCATGTCGTGCCGTCGGGCATGCTGGACCTGCATATGGCGCGGCTGGCGGACCTGCGTGACCTGACGGGGCAGGATGTAAGCGGGCATCTCTCAGCCGTGCTGCACAGCACGAGCGCGACCGCCACGGCCCCCGCCATGCTGGATGTGAATGTGGAGAGCGCAGTGAACGCCGCCATGGCGCAGGTCGGGCGGCTGGTGCTCAGGGGCAGGGTGCTCGACCCCGCTGGCGTGCCCGTGAGCGATCTGGACCTGCTGGTGGACAATGCCCGCTTCCGGGACATGGACGGGCATGGGCATGTCGTGGTGAAGGGACCGGTCTCCGCCCTGAATGTCACGGCGCAGGTCGGGGGGGATACGCCATGGACCGGCAACGCCACGCTTGATACCGGGCTGCTGGCCAATGTTCCCGCCCGTTCGGTCACCGTGCAGCGGCTTGTGGCGCTGGCGCGGGGCGAACAGGTCCGGCTCGACACGCCCGCCAGCATCACTTACGGCAAGGAAACCGGCATCAGCCACCTGCGCCTGAGCGTTGTCCCGCCGCCGCATGGCCAGTCCGGCGCTATCGAGGCGGATGGCCGGATCAGCCCGCTGCTGGACCTGCATGCGACGATAACCCGGCTTTCCCCCGATCTGCTCGCGCCCTTCATGCCCGGACTGCACGCGCAGGGCACGCTCTCGGCCGAGGC
>NZ_BAIO01000613.1 GCF_000613305.1 Komagataeibacter kakiaceti JCM 25156 | reverse complement strand
CGGTGCGGCCTATGCCCGCACCGCCGCCTATGACGCCGCCATCGCCGCATGGTTCGCCCGGCAGGCGGGCGACGAACTGCCCCCGCGCATGATCGTGGCGGGTGAAAAGCGCGAAAGCCTGCGTTATGGCGAAAACCCGCACCAGAAGGCGGCTTTCTATACCGATGGCAGCACCCGCCCCGGTGTCGCCACGGCTACGCAGGTTCAGGGCAAGTCCCTGTCCTACAACAACATCAACGATACCGACGCGGCGTTCGAGGCCGTGGCCGAATTCGACGCGCCGGCGGTGGTGATCGTCAAGCACGCCAATCCGTGTGGCGTGGCGACCGCGGCGACACAGGTGGAAGCATGGGATAACGCGCTGCGCTGCGACCCGGTCTCCGCCTTCGGGGGGATCGTGGCGCTCAACCGCACGCTGGAAGCCGAGGCCGCCGCGCGCATCGCCACGATCTTTACGGAAGTGATCGTCGCCCCCGACGCGACCGAGGAGGCGCGCCAGATCCTTGCGCGCAAGAAGAACCTGCGCCTGCTGCTGACCGGCGCGCTGCCCGATCCGGCGGCGGGCGGGGTGGTTGTCCGCTCGGTGGCCGGTGGGTTCCTGGCCCAGACGCGCGATAACGGGCGGATCACGCCCGATGCGCTGAAGGTGGTGACGAAGCGCGCGCCGACTCCGGCTGAAATGGCGGATCTGATCTTTGCCTTCCGCGTGGCCAAGCACGTGAAGTCCAACGCCATTGTTTACGCCAGGAACCAGAGCACGGTCGGCATCGGCGCGGGCCAGATGAGCCGGGTGGATTCCGCGCGCATCGCCGCGACCAAAAGTGCCGACGCGGCGCGGGAAGCCGGGATTGACCATCCGCTGACACAGGGCAGCGTGGTGGCGTCCGATGCGTTCTTCCCCTTCGCCGATGGGCTGGAGGCCGCCATTGCGGCGGGCGCGACAGCCGTGATCCAGCCCGGCGGCTCGATCCGTGATGACGAAGTGATCGCCGCCGCCGACAGGGCGGGCATCGCCATGGTCTTCACAGGTATGCGCCATTTCCGGCACTGATCCGAACACACATCCCTTGCCTGTGCGCGGGGATGGACTGAGATTGGGACAGCACGCCCGGCCCGATGCCGGGCGAGACAGATGAGAGACGGGTATCTGCATGGACATTCATCGACGTTCCTCGTGCCGCCTTCTTGCGGGCGTGCTTCTTGCGGGTTGCCTGGTGGCGGGTCACGCCCATGCCGCGGGCAGGCA
>NZ_BAIO01000614.1 GCF_000613305.1 Komagataeibacter kakiaceti JCM 25156 | reverse complement strand
GTTCCAGGTCGGCTTCGGCGCAAGACCGGCATTGCCAAGGAAACGGGCCACGCGGTCGGTCGGCTGCGCGCCATTGGACAGCCAGTGGCTGATGCGCTCGGCCACCAGACGCACGCGGTCGGCGTGGTCGGAAGGCAGCATCGGGTTGTAGGAGCCGACACGCTCGATGAAGCGGCCATCACGCGGGGAGCGGCTGTCCGCCACGACAATGTGGTAGTAGGGACGCTTTTTCGCACCGGCGCGGGCGAGACGGATCTTGAGGCTCATTTAAGACTTCTCCAGACAGTAAAAAGACAAAGGAAAACGGGAACGACGTTCAGGCTCAGCCAAAAGGCGGACGCCCGCCGCCGCCGGGGGGGCGTCCCCCCTTTGGCATGAGTGCGGACAGACCCTGACGCATCAGCCCCTTCACTCCCAACTTGCTGAACCGCTTCATCATGGAGGCCATCGCGTCGTACTGCTTGAGCAGACGGTTGATCTCCTGCACGGTCGTACCGGACCCGGCGGCGATACGCTTCTTGCGCGACGCTTGATGATGGAGGGCGTGCGCCGCTCCTTGCGGGTCATGGATGAAATGATGGCCTGATGGCGCTGCAGGACGGAGGTATCAAGCTCCTTGTCCCCCAGCGCTTCCTTGAGCTTGCCCATGCCGGGCAGCATGCCGAGGATGCCGGAAATGGAACCCATCTTGTTGATCTGGCGGATCTGCGCCGCGTAATCGTCCAGATCGAACTTGCCCTGCATCATCTTGAGGGCGAGTTTCTCGCTTTCCTCATGATCCAGGGTGTCGGCGGCCTTCTCGACCAGCCCCGCGATGTCACCCAGCCCGAGGATACGGCCCGCCACGCGCTCGGGGTGGAATTCCTCCAGCGCGTCCAGCTTCTCGCCCGAACCGGTCAGCTTGATCGGCGCACCGGTAATGGCCCGCATGGACAGGGCGGCGCCGCCACGGGCATCGCCATCCATACGGGTCATGACAACGCCGGTCACGCCCACGGCCTCGTTAAACGCCTTGGCCGTGTTGACCGCGTCCTGCCCGGTCATGGCATCGACTACCAGCAGCGTTTCCGCCGGGCTGGTCTCGGCGCGGATGGCGCGCACTTCGTCCATCAGGGCTTCGTCGATCGACAGGCGGCCGGCGGTGTCGAGGATGACGATGTCATACCCCTCGCGCCGCCCCGTCTCCATCGCGCGCTTCGCGATCTCGACCGGGGTCTGCCCCGCGATGATGGGCAGCGAGG
>NZ_BAIO01000615.1 GCF_000613305.1 Komagataeibacter kakiaceti JCM 25156 | reverse complement strand
GGACGCTGGGCCGCCTGCGCCGCCTGCCCGCGCGGCTTTCCAGTGGGGAGGTGCTGACCCTTCAGGCCAATCTGGAAATTCCGGCCGAACTGCCCATGATCGCGCAGTCAGGCGCGGCGGGGATCGGCCTGCTGCGCAGCGAATTCCTGTTCATGAACGCCGAAACCGTGCCCGATGAAGTCCAGCAGGAAGCGGTCTACCAGCCCATGATCACCGCCATGGCGGGCGACCCGGTGACGATTCGCGTGGTGGACTGGGGCAGCGAGAAAAACAGCGACGCCTGGCGCGCGCGGGCATTGGCGATGGCGGGGACATCAATCCGGCGCTGGGCATACGCGGCATCAGGCTGCTGCTCCAGCATCGTGCGCTGCTGGAAACACAGTTCGCCGCCATCCTGCGCGCCGCCCGCGCGGGGCCGGTGCGGGTCATGCTGCCGCTCGTCTCCTCGGTGGGAGAACTGCGCGCCGCGCGGGAGATTTATGCCCGCGTCGGGCGCAGGCTGCGGCGCAAGGGGGTGGACATACCCGATCCGTTGCCGCCGCTTGGCGTCATGATCGAAACCCCGGCCGCCGCCTCATGGCCGATGTCATGGCGCAGGAGGCGGATTTCTTCGCCATCGGAACCAATGACCTGACCATGTACACCCTCGCGGCGGACCGGGCGGCGACGGACGTGGCCACCCTGTACGACCCGTTCCATCCCGCCGTGCTGCAACTGGTGCGCATGACGGCGGACGCCGCGCTGCGCCAGCGCAGGCCGGTCTCCATCTGTGGGGAAATGGCGTCTGACCCACAGGCGGTGCCCCTGCTGGTGGGGCTCGGGCTACGGTCCTTTTCCATGCATGCCTCTGCCGTGCCGCGCGTCAAGCGCGCGATCCGGGCCGTCTCCATGGATGACTGCCGCCGCATGGCCAGCCGCGCGCTGGAAGCCGTGGACGGGCAGGAGGTCAGCGCCATGCTCGCCACATACGCCGCCACCATGCACCCTTCCACGGATGAATAGGGATCAGGCGCTCCGGTCCGTGCCATGGCGGGATGTGGATGCTGTTCTGGCCGCGTGGGGGCGCCTGCCATGGCTGGCCTGTCTGGACAGCGGGGGAGAGGTGGGCGCGCGGGCGCGCTGGGTGATCGTATGCCGCGACCCCCTGCATGTGATCGTGCAGGAAGCGGGACGATGCCTGCTGGATGGACGGCCCGACAGCCGGGATCTCGCCATGCTGCTGCGCCAGTGCCTGCCCGC
>NZ_BAIO01000616.1 GCF_000613305.1 Komagataeibacter kakiaceti JCM 25156 | reverse complement strand
ATGAAGCGGGTATAGAGCGGGCCGGAAATGATCGCGACCGGCACGCTGACCACGGCCCCCATCCAGATCAGGCGCCCGACATCGGCATGATAGGCCGCAAGGGCGAACATGGTGCCGGGGTGGGGCGGCATGTAGCCCTGCACCACCGACAGCGCGGCGGTGACCGGCAGCGCCACATGCAGGATCGGCATGCGGGTCTGCCGCGCGATGGAAAAGGCCAGCGGCACCAGAATGACGAACCCGACCGTAAAGAAGACCGACAGCCCGACCAGCAGCCCGATCACCATCATGGCCCAATCCACCCGCCGCGCGCCCGCCAGTGACACCACGGTCATGGCGATGCGGTCCGCCCCGCCGGAGACTTCCAGCATCTTGCCCATCATGGTGCCCAGCGCGATGACGGAGGCGATCTGCCCCAGCACCTCGCCCGCCCCGGTCTCGAACGCGCTCACCACGCCCGCCGCTGGCATCCCGGCGGCAAAGCCCAGCAGCATGGACGCGATGAACAGGGAAAGAAAAGGGTTGAGCTTGACCCGTTCGATCAGGAAAACAACGACGCCGATGGCCACAACAGCCAGTAACAGGGCCATTCCGACCGACATCCGTGCCTCCCCTTCCGCGACCCGCCCCTAGCGTGTGGCTGGCGTCGCCTGCTCCCACCCGCCGCCCAGGGCGCGCGCAAGCTGTATCGTGGCAAGCGTGCGGGCGTCCTGATTGGCCAGCACATCGGCCTGCGTGTCCAGCGCCTGCATGCGGGCCTGAAGCACGTCACCCAGATTGCGCTGCCCACCGGCATACAGTCCGGCCATATCCCGCGCAACCTGCCCGGCCTGTTTCATCGCGCGGGTCAGTTCCACATCGCGGCTGTCCAGACCGAGACGGTTTTCATACCCGTCCTCCACCTCTGCCAGGGCGCGCAGGATGCTCTGGTCATATCCGGCCACGGCAGCGTCAAGCCGGGCATCGGCGGCATGAATGCGCGCCTGTATGCGGTTGGCGGTGAAAATGGGCAGGTACGTGGTCAGCGCGATCAGCCGCCCGTGCCCGACAGGCCGGGAATTCCGTCAAAACGCAGCCGCCCGTCACCGCCAAAAAACTCCAGCCCGAAACGCGGCAGGAGATCCGTCTTGGCGCTTTTCAGCCGGTTCAGCGCGGCATCCACCTGATCGCGCCGCGCACGGATGTCCGGCCTGCGTTCCAGCACGGTATCGGGCATCTGCCCGGCCGGGGCGGGGGG
>NZ_BAIO01000617.1 GCF_000613305.1 Komagataeibacter kakiaceti JCM 25156 | reverse complement strand
CGGCGCTGGACGGCGCTGCTGCGCCATCAGGCGCACAGGGCCGGTCTGGTCACGAATGACTGGTGCTTCGGGCTGGCTTGGAGCGGGCACATGACCACGGGGCGTGTCTCGGCACTGGCCGCGCACCTGCCCGATGGCCTGTCGGAAATCTATTTCCACCCGGCCACGGCGAAAAACCGCCTGCTTCAGCGGCTCATGCCGACCTATGAACACGAAGCGGAATTCCGTGCGCTCTGCGCGCCGGGCTTCCGCTCCGGTCTGGCGCATGCCGGGGCCACCCCCACCACATGGACGGACGTGGCCCGCGCCCGCTGACGGGCCACATGCGCGCCTGACTTCAGCCGCTCGGGCTTCAGCCGATCTTGCTCTGGACCCATGCCTTGAGCTGGCTCTTGGGCATGGCCCCTGTCTGTGTCGCCACCGGCGCGCCGTCCTTGAACAGGATCAGCGTGGGGATGCCGCGCACGGCGTAATCGTTGGGCGTGCGGGGGTTTTCATCAATGTTGACCTTGGCCACGGTCATCCTGCCTTTGGTTTCCGCGCCGATTTCCTCCAGCGCCGGGGCGATCATCTTGCACGGACCACACCATTCCGCCCAGAAATCAACCAGAACGGGCTCCTTTGATTCCAGAACAAGTTTCTTGAACTGGTCATCACTGACGGCAATCGTGTTCTCGCTCATCGCTTCATCTCTCCTTTGTGGCGGCCGGGGCCGCCCGCTGACCTACTGACATGGCCACGTTGGCGCATGCGGTCAAGACTGCCCGCCATCCTTTGTCCCCACCCGATCGGGCGCGTTGCGGTCCAGCAGGGTGGCGGGCAGGATGTCAACGCGCACGCCCTCCGTCCAGACCAGCGCGCACACGACATGCCTGCCCGGATAGACACCGCGCAGCAACGCGCGGTAAGCCGCCATCTGCCGCAGGTAAAGGACCGGGGTATGCGCCACATCGGCCGGGGGGTGGCGATTGGTCTTGAAATCACACACCGTGACCGTCTCCGCGCCGACCGCCATCCGGTCCACCTGCCCCACGATCACCTGCTGGCCCACGATTCCGGCCAGAGGCTGTTCAGCCCGGCTGCCGGGTGCGAACAGGGCCGCGAGTTCCGGGCTGTCCATCACCGCCAGCACCTGACCCACCAGTTCATCACAGGCCGCCGGTTCCAGCCCGCCGCCGGGCGTGACAGCCAGGCATGGGCAAGCTCCGCGCGCGCATCCGCCGGGCAGTCG
>NZ_BAIO01000618.1 GCF_000613305.1 Komagataeibacter kakiaceti JCM 25156 | reverse complement strand
CCCATCCCGTTGCGCGGGCGCTGCTTGCGGCGGCGGCGGAATGCGGCTTTCCCGTGCTGGAGGATGGCAATGGCCCCGATAATGAGGGCGCAAGCCTCGCCAACCTCAATATCGCGCAGGGGGAGCGATGGAGCACGAGCCGTGGCTACCTGCGCCCGGCACGGGGCTGGCCCAACCTGACCCTGCTGACCGATGTGCAGGTTACGTCGCTGGTGGTGGAAAAGGGAACATGTACCGGCGTGCGTGTCGTGAGTGGCGGCGCCGCGCGGGTGCTGTCCGCCATGCGGGAAGTCGTGCTGACGGCAGGGGCGATTGATACGCCACGCTCCTGCTGCTGTCGGGCATCGGCCCGGCGGCCGAACTGAAGCGGCTGGGCGTGCCGGTACGGGTGGACCTGCCGGGCGTAGGCATGAACCTGCAGGATCATCCCCTGCTCAAGGGAATGAACTTCGTCGCCCGCGCGCCGCTTGGCCCCATCCATGACCAGGGCGGCGGGGCGATGATGAACTGGAAGAGCGATCCGGCCCTGCGGGCGCCCGACCTGCATGCCTTCATCGTCCAGCGCCCGCATGCCACACCCGACCTGCGGGCGCGGTATGATATTCCGGATAACAGCTTCGCCATCTCACCGGGCTCATGGGTTCGAAAAGCCGGGGCTACATGCGCCTGCTCGAACCCCGACACGATGGCGCGGTGGAAATACAGCCCGAATTCCTGGCTGAACCGGACGATCTCAGGGCGCTGGCCACCGCCGTCGAGACGGTGTTCGACCTGGCCGAAAGCGCGGCGTTCCGGGCTCTGGTGCTCCGTCCCGCTTCCCCCGCCCACCGGCTGGACCGGGCCGGGCGTGAAGCCTTCGTGCGCGAGAGCCTTTCCACGTTTTTCCATATCTGCGGCACCTGCGCCATGGGAACGGATGACATGAGCGTTGTCGATCCCGCGCTGCGCGTGCGTGGGGTGGATGGATTACGGATTGCCGATGCCTCGGTCATTCCGGTCATCCCGACATGCAACACGCTCGCGCCGGTGGTCATGATAGCCGAGCGGGCTGCAGACCTGATGAAGGAGGGAACATGACCATGACCCCGACCGAGAACGCGGCCACGGCCCCCCGCATCCTTGCCGCGGGCCACGTCGTGACGATGGATGACGCAAGGCGCGTGATTGTCGATGGCGCGGTGGTGCTGGAGGCCGGGCGCATCCTCATGGTTGATACGCGCGCGGCGG
>NZ_BAIO01000619.1 GCF_000613305.1 Komagataeibacter kakiaceti JCM 25156 | reverse complement strand
TGGCGGCACATGGCCGGACTGCCGGACCATGCAACCCCGCACGCGCTGCGGCATTCATTCGCCACCCACCTGATGGAAGGCGGGGCCGACCTGCGCGTGATCCAGGATCTGCTGGGCCATGCCAGCCTGTCCACCACGCAGCGCTACACCCTTACGGACGAGGCCCGCCTCATGGATGTCTGGACACGCGCCCATCCCCATGCCACCGATACGGCCAGTTGAACAGGAATGCCCATGCCAGAACGGTTAGCCTACCCCCCGATAGACCCCTACGACCATGGCTGGCTCGATACGGGTGAAGCACCGGATCTACTGGGAACTCTGTGGCAATCCCGCCGGGATTCCGGTCGTGTTCGTGCATGGTGGCCCCGGCGGGGGCTGTTCGGCCTTCCAGCGGCGGATGTTCGATCCCGCGCGTTACCGCATCCTCCTGTTCGACCAGCGCGGCTGCGGGCGGTCCACGCCCCATGCCTCGCTCGAGAACAATACCACATGGCATCTTGTGGCCGACATGGAGCGCCTGCGCGTCATGACGGGCACAGAAAAATGGATGGTGTTCGGCGGTTCATGGGGGTCGGCGCTGGCGCTGGCCTACGCGCAGGCGCATCCGGCGCGTGTCAGCGCGCTGGTCATGCGCGGCATCTTCACCCTGCGCCGGGCGGAACTGCTGTGGTACTATCAGGAAGGCGCGTCATGGCTGTTCCCCGACCTGTGGGAGAAGTTCGTGGCCCCCATTCCCCCCGCCGAGCGCACGGACCTGATGGCGGCCTACCACCGGCGGTTGACCGGGGCGGACGAGACGGTGCGCATGCAGGCCGCCATCGCGTGGAGCGTGTGGGAAGGGCGGACCATCACCCTGTGCCCCGCGCCCCAGACCATGGTCCAGCACGCGGATCCGCGCTACGCGCTGGCGTTTTCACGCATAGAAAACCATTATTTCGTCCATGCCGGGTGGCTGGAGGAAGGCCAGTTGATCCGGGATGTGGACCGGATCCGGCATATTCCCGCCGTGATCGTTCAGGGTCGCTACGATGTGGCGACCCCCATGCGCACGGCATGGGATCTGCACCGCGCATGGCCGGAGGCGGCGTTTCAGGTCATTGACGTGGCGGGTCACGCCATGACCGAGCCCGGTATCCAGACCGCCCTGCTCGATGCGACCGACGCCATGGCGGAGCGTCTGGCGTAGTGGCAGGAACAGGTGCCCGCCTTGCGGCCTG
>NZ_BAIO01000620.1 GCF_000613305.1 Komagataeibacter kakiaceti JCM 25156 | reverse complement strand
TCCCGGCCAGCAGGCGGCCCTGCCGGCGGAACAGCGATTTGGATGTGATGTTTTTCAACTGGATATCCTTCCATGAACGGGTCATGGCCCGAGTGATCGGCCAGGGCGTTACGATGGACCCCGACCGCCCATCAATCAATCCGCCCCCGACCCGAACACGGCAGGCCACGCGCAATGCGTGCCTGCCGTGCCATAATCCGAACGCGGATCACATATGCCGTAAAGGTCTATTCCGCCACGTCGTGCGATTCATGGCGGTAACCGCCAATCAGGATCGACTGTACGTCGGCCGCGAAGTCACGCACCTCATCCATCGCGCCCTTGTTGCGGCGGACCAGCATGTTGTAGCCCAGCACCGCCGGCACCGCCGTACCAAGGCCGATGGCGGTCATGATCAGGGATTCACCCACCGGACCGGCCACCTTGTCGATCGAGGCCTGACCGGCGATGCCGATGGCCGTCAGCGCGTGATAGATGCCCCACACCGTGCCGAACAGACCCACGAACGGGGAGGTGGAGCCCACCGTGCCAAGGAAGGCCAGCCCACCCTGCAGGCGGTTCTGGATGAAATCCACCGAGCGCTGGATGGACATCGAGGTCCATGAATGCAGGTCGATGGATTCCTGCATCGTGCCTTCGTGGTGTTCGGCGGCTTGATGCCGCTATCGGCGATATAGCGGAACGGCGAGGCGGTATCGAGCTGGACCGCGCCCTGACGGATGTCGGGCGCCTGCCAGAATTTCGCCTTCACTTCCTTGGCCGCCTTCATCATGCGGGCCTGTTCCACGAATTTCGACAGCATGATGTACCATGTCCCGACAGACATCACGACCATGATCAGCAGCACGGTACGGGCGATGAAGTCACCATTCGTCCACAACGCTTCCAGCCCGTACGGGTTGGCTTCGGCCGCGCCGCCGGTCTTTGCGTAAGCAACGCCGGCAGTGCGGTCAGCAACGCGGCCGCGACGGCTATATTACGATGGTGTCGGGTCATTTACATGAAATCCTCTGACGAATAAGGCCACGGTCGGGCCTGCAAATCCTGGTTGCCATCTGACCAGCCCGGACATTGAAAATCAATCCACCTGTATCGATTTCGGAACAATTTCCGGCTGATACACGCGCCTGTCACGCCCGATATGCGGCGCGGGAATGACGGGAACCACCGGCTGGATCATGACCGGGGGCACGGGCCGGGGTGCTGGCGGCGCGGGGG
>NZ_BAIO01000621.1 GCF_000613305.1 Komagataeibacter kakiaceti JCM 25156 | reverse complement strand
TGGCCCCGTGCCTGACGCCGCGCATCCGCACGCTGCTCGCGCGCATGGGGGTGGGCTGGTGGGCAGCGGCATCACGCAGATCAATTTCATGGTTGACACCATCATCGCCACCCTGCTGCCAGCAGGCAGCGTTTCGCTCATGTATTTCGCTGACCGGGTCAACCAGTTGCCACTTGGCGTGCTGGGGGCGGCGGCGGGCACCACGCTGCTGCCGGTGCTGACACGCTCACTGGCGGCGGGTGATACCGACGGGGCGCACGCCACGCAGAACCGGGCCATTTCCTACGCCCTTGTCCTGACGCTGCCCGCGGCGGCGGGGCTGCTGGTCATCGCGACGCCGGTGATGATGGCGCTGTTCGGGCATGGGCATTTCTCGGCGCGGGACGCGGTTCTGGCGGCGCAGTCGCTCCGGGCCTACGCGGTAGGGCTGCCCGCCTTCGTTCTGGTCAAGGTGCTCTCCCCCGGGTTTTTCGCGCGCGGCGACACCCGCACGCCGGTGCTGGTGGGCATTGGCACGCTGCTGCTGAACTTCGTGCTGAACATAAGCTTCATGCACTGGCTGGCGCATATCGGCCCGCCACTGGCCAGCAGCCTGGCCGCCATGGTGAACGCGGGCGTGCTGGCGTTCATGCTCCACCGGCGCGGGGCGCTGGTTTCCAGCCCGCTGCTGGGCCGCCAGCTTGCGGGCATGGTGGGGTGCGCGGCCTTATGGCCGGGGGGCTGTTCATGCTGGAATACACGCCCCTGGGCGGCGCGATGGAGGCCGGGGCGCTCATGCGCGTTGTGGATGTGGGGGTCATGATCGTGGCGGGCATGGGCCTTTATCTGGTCGGGCTGCATGTGATGGGGGTGGCCGACATGCGGCAGGTGGCGGCGGCCATGACCCGGCGGCTGCGCCGGAGCCGCGCGGCGTAGGACACGCCAAATCCGGGCTGGCGAATCCCCCGCCCCAGCGGCTAGACACCGGGCATGACATTCCCATCCCCCGAAGGCAGCACGCCCGCCATGGCGCAGTGGTTCGCGCTCAAGGCCGAACATCCCGACGCCCTCCTGTTCTTCCGGATGGGAGATTTTTACGAGCTGTTTTTCAATGACGCGGAAGCCGCCGCCGCCGCGCTGGATATTTCACTGACCGCGCGCGGCACGCATGGCGGCGAACCCATTCCCATGTGCGGCGTGCCGGTCCATGCAGCGCAGGCCTATCTGGCGCGGC
>NZ_BAIO01000622.1 GCF_000613305.1 Komagataeibacter kakiaceti JCM 25156 | reverse complement strand
CGCGCCATCGCCGCCCGACGCACCGCCAGCGGCACCGCATGACCCTGGGACTGCCCCATCGCGAACGACACCTCTTCCAGCTGTTGCTCGACCCCGATCATCTCCCGTGTGGAAAACCGCTCCCGCCCATAACCATCTTTCCCGAGGGCGACCAGCTCCGGACACGCCGCCACCCGAACCATGACAGCACTGAACTGTTCCGCGTCTGCCGTATGCCGGTCCACGAACCGCGCCAGATCCTGGCGGGTAAATGTGCTCTGCTGTCGGGTCAGCGCCTCCAGCGCCACATGCGGCTCGGCCAGCAACCTTTCGCCATTACGCCGCGCGATCTCCAGATGGTCGGCAACCCGTTCAGCATCCTCGCCCCGTTCTTCCCGGCGCATCCCGGCCGGACCGATCTTGTTCTGCGGCTCAAGGTCGATCCCCTGTTCGGCAAACGACCGATGGTCGATCCGCACATCCAGGTCCAGCTCGGCCAGCCGTTCATTGGCGAGCGACGCCCACCGCTCCCGCCACGTCAGCAGCAGATCCTTGTCATTCCACGAACGCTCTTTCGCACCGAACCCGATGGAAGGCTGATCCTGCGCCAGCCCCAGACCTTCATGCCGCAGCCGTGCCGCAGCAATCAGTCGCGCTGTTCTTCCAGCCGCTGCAAGCGCTTCTCCAGCGTCGAGAGCTTCAGCAGGATGCCGCGCTGCGTCTCCCGAATTTCCGTCAGCAGACGGATCATGAACTTGAGCGGATCGTCGTCCCCTTTCTGCTCCATCAGGTCCAGGATCCGGCGCGAGGTCGTATGCGCCCCTGCCGCTTCGTTCAGGATGCGGGATTCCGTCTGGTCTTCCATGCACAGCCTCTCCGGTTCTGACTTCGATCCGTCGTGTGGACAGCATCACATGCGCATGGGGCTTCGCCTGTCCGTCTTCGCCAATATCCCAATGCACATTGAGATCGGCCACCATGCCGCGTTCCACGAACTGCTCCCGCACAAAATCCCGTGCCAGCGCGATCCCCTGCGCCTGGGTCATTTCGCGCGGGATTGAAAACCCCACCTCGCGGGCAAGCTGGGCATCCTTGCGCTTCTCGATCGCCTCGACCTCGTTCCATAGGGTCGCACGGTCGAGAAACCGTTCCGGCGCGCCATCGGGTAGCAGGATCTCGGAATGCACCACGCCGCTCTTGTTGGAAAAGTCATGGTCGCGATCCAGCCGCACG
>NZ_BAIO01000623.1 GCF_000613305.1 Komagataeibacter kakiaceti JCM 25156 | reverse complement strand
ATCCGCCGCCCCAGCCGGTCGGACAGGGGGCCAAGGCTGAACTGCCCCACCGCAAGCCCGGCGAACCACGCCGCCAGCGTAACCTGGCTGGCCCCGGCATGACCGCCCGCCAGTTCCTGATCCATGGCCGGGAAGGCGGGCAGGTACATATCCGTGGCGAGGGGACCGATGGCCGTGATCAGCCCCAGCAGGGCGATCATCCAGAACGGCATGGTGGAGGACGGTGGGAGGGGAACAGGCATGATGATCCGGGACGGAGGTCGGAAAGGGAGCCGCGGGAGCATATCCCCCGATTCTACACGCCCTGTCCATGCGGCGGGCCGCATGTGACACATGCCTGCCACGCCGCCCCGCATGGCCCGGTAGGGCCGGGCGGGATCAGAGTCCGAAGCTGGTGACCAGACCGGCCAGCCCGACCTGCCGGTGGCGCTCCAGCCGGGCCGCGACCAGCACGGCGCGGGCCTCGGTTATGGCCTGGTCCAGTTCCGAATTGATAATGACGTGATCGAACTCATCCCAGTGCGAGATCTCGTCGCGCGCGGCCTGCATGCGGCGCGCGATCTCATCGGCCTCATCGGAGGCGCGACCGTTCAGCCGCCGCTCGAGTTCCGCGATGGAGGGCGGCAGCACGAAGATGCTGACCACATCATCGGGCAGGGCCGCGCGGATCTGCCGGTGGCCCTGCCAGTCTATGTCGAACACCATGTCCCGCCCCTCCGCCAGGGCCTGTTCCACCGGCGCGCGCGGCGTGCCGTAGCCCCGGCCGAACACGGTGCCCATTCCAGCATCTCGCCCGCTTCCGCCATGCGCATGAACTCCGCCATGTCGCGGAAGTGGTAGTGGATGCCATCACTTTCCCCCGGCCGGGCTGGCGCGTGGTGACCGAAACGGAATGGAGCAGTTGCGGCTCGGACGCGCGCAGCGCATTGGCGATGGTGGACTTGCCCGCGCCGGACGGGGCTGAAATAACCAGACATACCCCCCTGCGCTGGACCGGAACCCGTGCGCTGGCGCGGACGGGGGTGGCAGGCTGGCTCATACGGCTCTCCATGGTTGGCGGCCGTCTGGATACGGGCCGGGTGCGGAAACGAAGTAGCGCAGTTCTAACAGGGTGTATGTATTCTGCGAATATGAAACAGGATTCGATACTGATCACAGGCGCCTCGTCCGGTATCGGGCGCGGACTTGCCCTCGCCCTCGCCCGGCCG
>NZ_BAIO01000624.1 GCF_000613305.1 Komagataeibacter kakiaceti JCM 25156 | reverse complement strand
CCAGCGTGGCCATGCCGAACTGCCGCACGATCAGCGAGGAAATGCGCGTGCCGATGGCGCGATGCGTGTTCTGCACGTTGTACTGAAGCTGCATCTTCTCGCCATGGTCGAACAGCGGGCGCGCATCGGCGATCATCTGCGCATCCAGCGTCTCGGGCACCTCGTTGCGGCCTTCACGCGTGCAGAAGCGGCCATAGGGGCCGGGATCCGCCTGCGCGAGCAGCGAGTTGAGGTCGAGATCATCCAGATAGTCCGCGCCACGCAGCACCTGGTGCAGCAGGTCGGTGCGGCCGATGATCTCATTGAGCGTGGAGAAGCCGAGGGAGGCGAGGATGTTGCGCACGTCCTCCGCGATGAAGGAGAACAGGTTGATCACCTTCTCCGGCGTGCCCTCGAACTTGCGGCGCAGTTCATCATCCTGCGTGCACACGCCCACCGGGCAGGTGTTGGAGTGGCACTGCCGCACCATGATGCAGCCCATGGCCACGAGGCTGGTCGTGCCGATGCCGAATTCCTCGGCCCCCAGCATGGCGGCGATCACCACGTCACGCCCGGTTTTCAGCCCGCCATCGGTGCGCAGCTTCACGCGGTGGCGCAGGCGGTTGAGCATCAGCACCTGATGCGCCTCCGCCAGCCCCAGCTCCCACGGCATGCCCGCGTATTTGACCGAGGATTGCGGGCTGGCCCCGGTGCCGCCGGAATGGCCCGAAATCAGGATCGCATCCGCCTTGGCCTTGGCAACACCCGCGGCGATCGTGCCGATGCCCGAACGCGCGACCAGTTTCACGGTCACCGTGGCTTCGGGGTTGATCTGCTTGAGGTCGTAGATGAGCTGGGCCAGATCCTCGATCGAGTAGATGTCGTGATGCGGCGGGGGCGAGATCAGGGTCACGCCCTCGGTCGCATGGCGCAGCTTCGCGATCAGGCCCGTGACCTTGAAGCCGGGAAGCTGCCCGCCCTCGCCCGGTTTCGCGCCCTGCGCCATCTTGATCTCGATCTCGCGGCAGTCATTGAGGTACTGCGCGGTCACGCCAAAACGGCCCGACGCGATCTGCTTGATGGCGGAAGACGCGTTATCGCCATTGGGGCGCGGCTTCGCGCGCGCCGGGTCTTCCCCGCCCTCGCCCGAATCGGACTTGGCGCCGATGCGGTTCATGGCGATGGACAGGGTCTCGTGCGCTTCGGGGCTGAGCGCGCCCAGCGAGAT
>NZ_BAIO01000625.1 GCF_000613305.1 Komagataeibacter kakiaceti JCM 25156 | reverse complement strand
CGGAGGTGGCAGGGCCGGGCTTCGTCAACATGACGCTTGCGGCCAGCGTCTGGCAGGACGTGGCGCGCGAGGTGCTGGAAGCGGGCGAGGCGTATGGCAACGGCACGGCGGGCCACGGCGTGAAGGTGAACGTGGAATATGTCTCCGCCAACCCGACCGGGCCGATGCATGTCGGCCATTGCCGCGGGGCCGTGGTGGGCGACGTGCTGGCCAACCTGCTGGCCAAGGCCGGATACGCGGTCACGAAGGAATATTACATCAACGACGCGGGCGCGCAGGTCATCGCGCTGGCCTGGGCGGCTTACTGGCGCTACCTCCAGGCGCTTGGCACCCGCATGACGGAAGACGCCTTCGCGGCGCTGGTGCCCGGCGGCGCGATCCAGTACGGCGGCGACTATCTGGTACCCGTGGGCGAGGCGCTGGTCAGCCGCCACGGGGGCAGTCTGGCGGCGGCGGACGCGAACCCGGCCGACCCTTCCGTATGGCTGGACACCGTGAAGGCCGAGACGGTTGACATGATGATGGCCATGATCCGCGAGGATCTGGACGCCCTTGGCGTGCATCATGACGTCTTCACCAGCGAGGCGCGGATTCTGGCCGATGGTGAAACCGACCGCGCCATTGCCCGGCTGGAGGAAAAGGGCCTGATCTACGAAGGCGTGCTGGAGCCGCCCAAGGGCAAGCTGCCCGATGACTGGGAAGCCCGCCCGCAGACCCTGTTCCGCTCCACCGAGTTCGGTGATGACGTGGACCGCCCGCTGCGCAAGTCGGATGGGTCGAACACCTATTTCGCCAATGACATCGGCTACCATGCCGACAAGATCCGCCGGGGCGCGGATGTGCTGGTGGATGTGTGGGGGGCCGACCATGGCGGCTACGTCACGCGCATGAAGGCGGCCGTGGCGGCGCTGGCGCAGGATGGCCGCCCGGTGCTCGATGTGCTGCTGTGCCAGATCGTGCGCATCGTGCGTGATGGGGAACCGGTACGCATGTCCAAGCGCGCCGGGACGTTCGTGACGCTGCGCGACCTGATTGACGAGGTCGGGCGTGACGCCGTGCGCTTTACCATGCTGACCCGCAAGGCCGATGCGCAGATGGAATTCGATCTGGATCAGGTCGTGGCGCAGAGCCGTGACAACCCGGTCTTCTACGTGCAGTACGCCCATGCGCGCTGCTGTTCGGTGCTGCGCGCGGCGGCGGG
>NZ_BAIO01000626.1 GCF_000613305.1 Komagataeibacter kakiaceti JCM 25156 | reverse complement strand
GGCTGGGCGGCCGCATTGGCTATATGGGCGCGTGCGTGGCGTCGGCCGGGGCCATCGGCCTTTCGGGCCTGCCGCTGGGCATGATGCTGATGCCCGCCATCGTGACGGAGGGGGTTTTCCTGCTCTGCCCCCCCACGCCCGACCCGGACTGAGCTTTCCCGCTCCTCAGCTCAGCCCTTCGACAAACCTTGCGATACGCGCGCAGGCTTCCTTCAGGATTTCATCACTGGTGGCATAGGACAGGCGCAGGTACGGCCCCTGCCCGAACGCGCTGCCATGCACCACGGCCACATGCTGCTCCGCCAGCAGGGCGATGGCGAAATCCTCGTCCGTTTTCAGGAACTGCCCGCCAGCGGTCGTACGCCCCATGCACCCGGCCACACCGGGATAGGCATAAAACGCGCCATGCGGCATGGCGCAGGTCAGCCCCGGTATGCACCGCAGGGCCGAGACCACCAGTTCGCGCCGCCGGGCATAGACCGCGCGCATCTGCGCGATAATATCCGCTGGCCCATCCAGCGCCGCCGCCGCCGCCGCCTGGCTTATGGAACAGATGCCCGATGTCGCGCTGCCTTGGATGGCGGTCATGGCGCGGATAAGGGCTGTCGGCCCGCCCACATACCCCACGCGCCAGCCGGTCATGGCATAGGCTTTCGATACACCGTTCAGGGTAAGGATGCGGCCCTTCAGGTCAGGCGCCACCGCCGCGAACGAGACATGCCGCTGCCCGTCATAGATCAGGTGTTCATAGATTTCATCCGACAGGACATGCACCTGCGGGTGACGGCGCAGCACTTCCGCCAGGGCTTCGAGATCCTCCCGCCCCATGGTGCCACCGGTCGGGTTGTTGGGAAAATTGAGTACAAGCACTTGGTGCGGGGCGTGATCGCCGCTTCCAGCGCCGCCGCCGTCAGGCGGAAGTCATCGGCCTCCAGACAGTCGGCATAAACCGGCGTGCCACCGAATATCCGCACGATCAGCGGGTAGCTGACCCAGTACGGGCGGGGAATGACCACCTCATCCCCCGGCTGCACGGTGGCCATGAAGGCATTGAAAATGACCTGCTTGCCGCCGTTGGACACCATGATTTCGGCAGGCGCGTAGTCCAGCGCGTTCTCACGCGCGAATTTGCGCATCACGGCGGCCTTGAGCGCGGGCGTGCCGTCCACGGGCGGATACTTGGTCTGCCCGTCCAGCGCGG
>NZ_BAIO01000627.1 GCF_000613305.1 Komagataeibacter kakiaceti JCM 25156 | reverse complement strand
TCGCCTGTGCACCGACATTGCCGCCCTGCCCGACATGCTGGGCCAGGCGGGCGTGACCTGGGCGATGGTGGAGGCCGGGCCGGGCCTGCTGGCCGAAATCCGCACGCGCAACCTGTGGCATGACTGGCTGACCATTACCGCGGGCGATGGCGGGGGGGACCATCTCGATGTGCGCGTGCGCGCCGGAGATGTGACCCCGCTGCGCCTTTTTCCCGAATTCGCCCCTGAACCCCCTGTCATGAAGGAGTCATGATGTTTTCTGGCATTATCGAACACCAGGGCCGCGTAAGTGCCGCGCGCAGGCTGGACCGGGATCTGGAAATAACGGTTGCGACCGGCATTCCCGATCTCGCCCTGGGTGAAAGCATCGCCGTCAACGGCGTGTGCCTGACCGTGACCTCGTTCGACGCGGCGGGCACGGCCACCTTCTTCCTCAGCTCGGAAACGCTGTCCTGTACCGCGCTGGGCCGGATCGAGGCCGGTCACATCGTCAATCTGGAGCGCGCGGTCACGCCGGCCACGCGCCTGTCCGGCCATATCGTGCAGGGGCACGTGGATGGCACGGCGCGGCTGCTGGCCGTGGAAAAGACGGGGGAGGGACGCCATATCACCTTCGAGGTGCCCGCGCGCCTGCGGCGCTACCTGGTGGAGAAGGGATCCATCACGCTCGATGGCATCAGCCTGACGCTGAACGCGGTTGGCGCGCCGGGCGGTGAGGGCTGCGCGGCGGACATGTTCCGCATCGCCCTCATGATCATTCCCCACACGTGGGACCATACCAGCTTGGCACCCTGAAGCCGGGAGACGCGGTGAACGTCGAGGTCGATGTCATCGCCAAATATGTGGAGAGCGTATGTCAGTACCGTTGATGCCCCCGGTGGTGGCGCAGGCCGTCGCCACCATTCGCCGGGGCGGAATGATCATCCTTGTGGATGATGAGGACCGCGAGAACGAAGGTGATCTGGTCATGGCCGCCGAGTTCATGACCCCCGAGGCCATGAACTTCATGGTCACACATGCGCGTGGGCTGGTGTGCATGCCCATGTCGCCCGACCGGATCGCCCAGCTTGACCTGCCCATGATGACGCAGGTGAACACCTGCCCGCGCGGCACGGCGTTCACCGTCTCGATCGAGGCGCGTGAGGGGGTCACCACCGGCATCTCCGCCGCCGATCGCGCGCGCACGGTGCTCGTG
>NZ_BAIO01000628.1 GCF_000613305.1 Komagataeibacter kakiaceti JCM 25156 | reverse complement strand
CTGGGGGCAGTGGCTGCGGCCGCCATCGTGGTCGTTTTCGCCATGACGCGCGATCCGCAGGATATTGCGGGTAACCTGCCGCCCGTGGCGCAGAACGCGCCCACGCCGGGTGATGCGGGACAGATGCCCGATGAGGACTGGCAGGCCTATGGCCGCACCCAGTTCGGGGACCGTTTCTCCCCGCTCAGGCAGATCAATGCCAGCAATGTCAGCAGACTGAAGGTGGCCTGGACCTTCCGCACGGGCGACATGCGCGGCCCGAACGATCCCGGGGAACTGACCGATGAGGTCACGCCCATCAAGATCCGTGATACGCTCTATCTCTGCTCCCCCCATCAGATCCTGTTCGCGCTGGACGCGAAGACAGGGAAGCAGCGGTGGAAGTTCGATCCGAAGCTGCAGTACAATCCGACCTTTCAGCATGTGACGTGCCGTGGCGTCTCCTATCACGAGACCAAACCCGATGCGCTGGCGGCGGCGGACGGCACGACCGCGCCGGTCGAGTGCGCGCGCCGCATCTTCCTGCCCACCAATGATGGCCGCCTGTTCGCGCTGGATGCGCAGAGCGGCGAACGCTGCGCCAGCTTTGGCCAGAATGGCGTGCTGGACCTGAAGGATGGCATGACGGTCCGTACGCCGGGCTTCTATGAACCGACATCCCCCCCGGTGGTGACCGATACGACCGTGATCGTGTCCGGCGCGGTGACCGACAACTATTCCACGCATGAACCCTCGGGTGTCACGCGCGGGTTCGATGTCCATACCGGCGCGCTGAAATGGGCGTTCGACCCCGGCAATCCCAACCCGAACGAGATGCCGTCCGAACACCACAGCTTCGTGCCCAATTCGCCCAATTCGTGGATCACGGCGTCGTATGACGCGAAGCTGGATCTGGTCTACCTGCCCATGGGCGTGCAGACGCCCGACATCTGGGGCGGCAACCGGGGCGCGGACGCCGAACGCTACGCCAGCTCGATCGTGGCGCTGAACGCCACCACCGGCAAGCTGGCGTGGAGCTACCAGACCGTGCATCACGACCTGTGGGACATGGACATTCCGGCCCAGCCCAGCCTGGTCGATATTCGCAACGCCGCGGGCGAGGTCATTCCCACGCTGTATGCCCCGGCCAAGACCGGCAACATCTTCGTGCTTGACCGCCGCAACGGCCAGCTTGTCGTGCCCGCGCCCGAGCGCCC
>NZ_BAIO01000629.1 GCF_000613305.1 Komagataeibacter kakiaceti JCM 25156 | reverse complement strand
CCCCCAGGCCGTGCAGGCGGCAGGCACGGGCGAGACCTCCGAACCGATCCGTGTGCCAATGACAGGCAGCACGGTCGCCGGGTATTGATCAGGCGACATATCGATGCCGGGCATGGGCCTTTGGCCCCAACCGGCATCAGGCTGCCTGTTGAAAACAACGCCTGAAAAACAGCAAAGGTTTCTGGGCGTCGCCCTTTTTCAAAAAGGCGGCGTTTCCTGAAGCTTCCTTCCGATTTTCTGAATGTTTTTCAGGCGATCCCTTATTCAGCCGCCAGCCGTCCGGCATGGTCCAGCAGCAGCGCCATGGCGGTCCGTACCGCCTGCGCCCGGACTTCGCTCCGCCTGCCGGGAAAGACATGGGAGACGGTATCAACCTGTCCGCCCCCCGCCACGCCAAACCATACCAGCCCCACCGGTTTGTCCGGCGTGCCGCCGCCCGGTCCGGCAATGCCGGTAATGGCGATGGACAGGGTGGCGTCGGGTGTGTGTGTCAACGCCCCCTGGGCCATGGCGGCCGCGACCTCGCGGCTGACCGCGCCGTGCTGTTCGAGCAATGTGCTGGAAATGCCCAGCGTGTGATGTTTCATGCTGTTGGAATAGGTAACGAAGCCCCCCGCGACCACATCGGATGATCCGGCCGCATGGGTCAGCGCCGCCGCCAGCAGCCCGCCGGTACAGCTTTCCGCCGTGACGATACGGCAGCCCGCCGCGTGCAGGCGCTTCAGGACTTCGGGCATGTGGGCAAGGAAGGTATCGGGCAACATCTGCTACGTTCTCCATTTCTGGCGCGGTAACGCTTCAGGCAAGGAAACGGATGCCGGTCAGGATGGCCGCGGCCATGAGGCCCGCCACAATATCATCGCCCATGATTCCCAGCGCATCATGCCGCCGGTCAAACCAGCCCACCGGGCCGGGCTTGGTAATGTCGAACAGGCGGAACAGCGCGAAGGCCAGCAGCAGCCACAGCACATCCGCCCAGCGCAGCGCCGATAGCGGCAGGGGCGCGAGCGGGAACATGGCCAGCCACATGCCCGCGACCTCATCAATCACGATCCAGCCATGATCCTCCCCATGGGAGACGAGGTCCGTGGCCCGCCAGCCCACGACCGTGCAGATGATGATGGCCAGCGCCATCCACGCGCCATGCGCCAGCAGCGGCAGGCCCACCACCAGCGCGCTCAGCACCCCACGGTG
>NZ_BAIO01000630.1 GCF_000613305.1 Komagataeibacter kakiaceti JCM 25156 | reverse complement strand
TGCGCAGCAGGCGGTCATGCAGTACGTCCAGAACCGTGTCCGCGCGCGCCTGTTCGGCTTCTTCCAGCCGGTAGACACGGATGGTGCGCGACTGGCTGAAGCTTTCGGTCAGCATGGCGCTGGTCTCGCCAATCTGTTCATGCACGCCGCCGGATTCCCGGCGCAGGCGCTTGCCCAGCCTGCGCACCGGCATGGCGGCGAGCGGATACAGCACGGCGGCGATCAGACTGAGTTCCCAGTCCATGTACAGCATGGACGCGATCAGTCCCACCACCGTCACCGCATCGCCCAGCGCGTTGGTGGCGCGGATCAGGGCTTCGCGAATCGATACGGCGTCGGTGGTGAAGCGCGCGGCGATCTGGGCTGGGGCCTCGGTCTCGATACGGGAAATATCGGCCTGGACCAGATGATGGAACATCCGCCCCTGCAACCCGCGAATGACTACCAGCACCAGCGACTGCACGGCAATCGACTGCCCGTACTGCGATACGGCCTTGGCCAGCGTGATCGCCACCACAAGGATCGGAACCTGATACAGGATACGCGGGTCATGATCGGCGAACATGTCCAGCGCGCGCTGGATCACCAGCGGGTACAGCGCGCTGAATATGGCCATGAGCGCGGTCAGCACCCCCACCGCCAGTATGCGCAGCTTGTGGCCCGACAGTTCATCGTGCCACAGCCGCCGCATCAGGCGGCGCGACGGCTCCATTCCCTCCGGCGTGGCGTGCCTGTCGGCCCCAGACGTCTGAATTACGTTCATCAGTCGGCCTATAGCCGCATGGCCGCGTAAAACAAAGCGTTACCACATATTGTTACAAATTATGTCGATCGTGTTGCAAAATGGCGTGCATCTGCCCGAGGCAGGCGGCGCGACCGGCCGTACACCCGCCCTCAAGCCACCACTGCCGGACCTGCCCCAGCACACGCCCCACGCTCACGCCCGGCGCGCACCCCGCCGCCACAAGATCGCGCCCCGTCAGCGGGAAGACGGGTTTTTCCATCCTCTCCAGCATCGTGCGCAGGGTGGTCCATGCCGGATCGGGCGCGCCGGGGGCATCGGCCTGACACAGCCATGTCCGCCACACGAGATCCCGCCGGTCATGATCGGCCAGCATGGGGCGACCATGCCCGCATCCATGCCGGGCATGGGCACGACCGCGCCGCGTGTCTGCGCCAG
>NZ_BAIO01000631.1 GCF_000613305.1 Komagataeibacter kakiaceti JCM 25156 | reverse complement strand
TGGGCGGGGCCACCGTGGCGCGGCATATGGGCGAGAGGCCCGAACGCCTGCGCATGTTTTTTGCCTGTCTGGTTTTTATTGTGGCATTCTACATGATGTGGCGCAGCATGCGGGCGATAGGCCTTGCCTGACAGGTGCTGGCCGCCTGCCATCACTGCCGGAATGACCACCCATGCCCTCAGCCGTCATCACGCTTGCCCATCCGTTCGACTTCGCGGGATGGCGGGCCGCCACGCGCGACCTTGCTGGCCGCCACGTGCCGCCGGATGCGATCACATGGCAGGTCGCGGCACCCGGCGAGACCCCGCCCGCCCCCGTACCGGGCGAGAACTGCCAGCCATTCTCCATCCCGCGTGAGATGATGCAGATGGCCGCCGACGTGCTGCAATCCATGCTGCCGGACCGCTTCGCCCTCGCCTACGGGCTGATCTACGCCCATGTGACCGGCACGCCACCCGATGCGACCGCCCTGGAGCGGATCAACGAGGCCGCCGATACGGTCCGCACGGAAACCCGGCACCTGCGCCAGAACCTGTTCACCCTCATGAAGCATGAAGGCGAAGACGCCGGATGGTCCGGTACGCTGGACAGCGGAACCTACGCGCCGGAAAGCAACGCGCGCTTCATCACCTACCAGCTTTCGCTCGCCCCATGGCGGCTTGTCCTTCCGGAACGCGAGATATGCTGGAACGGCACGAACCTGCTGCACGGCCCCCATGGCGCGCCCGCGCCACTTTCCTTCGGCTGCCTGCCACCCCCTGCCCTGCCACTGGTGACGGATCTGGACATCGAACGGATCACGTCCCTGCGCGCGGTGGCGCTGGCGGCCAAAACATGCCTGATCTGCCCCATGGCCCGGCAGGCGACCCAGACCGTATTTGGCGAGGGGCAGCCCGGCGCGCGGATGATGTTCGTGGGAGAACAGCCCGGCGACAGGGAAGACCTTGCCGGCCGGCCCTTCGTCGGCCCGGCGGGCCAGCTTTTTGACCGCGCGCTGGAAGAGGCGGAGATCCGGCGCGAGGACACATACGTCACCAACACGGTCAAACACTTCAAATTCCAGCGCCGTGGCACACGCCGCATCCATGAAAAGGCGGGCCGGGACGAAATCCGGGCCTGCGCCCCATGGCTCGCGGCCGAACGGCGGATCCTGCGCCCGCAGGTGCTGGTCATGTGGG
>NZ_BAIO01000632.1 GCF_000613305.1 Komagataeibacter kakiaceti JCM 25156 | reverse complement strand
GCCCTGCATTGCCAGAAACTGTGCCAGCAGGCGGGCCTGCGTGGACTTGCCCGCCCCCTCGCCGCCTTCAAATGTAATGAACAGGCCGGCCATGGCCTATCCGTGCCCCAGCTTCTGGCCCAGCACCGCCACCGCCCGGCCCATGACCCCAAGCCGGGGCACGCTCGCGCCCGCCACGAGGGGAACACGGATTTCGGCCAGTCCCGTACCGGTAATGACCACTTCCCCCAACTGCTGGCCCATGGTTACGGGGGCGGGAACGGGGCTGTCATACGCCATGCTGACATGCACCCTGTTCTGCCAGCCATGCGGCAGGGTAAGGGTCACGTCACGGGTGGCCACCAGCGGCACGCTGTGGGCCTGCCCCAGCCAGACGGGCGCGTTGTCCATGACCGCGCCCCTGTGGATGAGGGGCGCGTTCTCGAAATTGACGAACGACCACTCGAACAGCCTTTCACCCTCCGTCGCGCGGACATTGCTGCTGGGCAGGCCGTTCAGCGCCATGACCACGCGGTTGCCGCCGCGCTCGGCGCTGGCGCACAGGCCGAAGCCACCCGCGTCCGTGTGGCCGGTCTTGAGGCCGTCGGCAATGCCCTTCACCACCAGAGCGTTGCGGTTTTCCTGTGTGATCTTATTGAATGTAAAACTTTTTTTCCGAGAAGAAATGATAATATTCCGGGAAGTCGTGGATCAGGTGCATGGCGATCGTCGCCACGTCCCGCGCGGACATGTAATGCCCCTCCATCGGCCAGCCCGTAACATTCAGGAAATGGCTGTTGGTCATGCCCATCTGGGCGGCCTGCGTGTTCATGAGGCTGACGAACTGGTCCTCGGACCCCGCCACCCCTTCCGCCAGCACGATGCACGCGTCATTGCCCGACTGGATCACCATGCCCTGGATCAGTTCGGCCACGCTGACGGAGCCATGCACCGGCACGAACATTTTCGAACCCTGCATCCGCCACGCCTTTTCACTGACGGGCAGCATCTGCTCCAGTGTCAGTCTGCCCGCGCGCAGCATGCCGAACACGACATAGGCCGTCATCATCTTGGTCAGCGAGGATGGCGGCATCCGCTCATCCGCCGCTTTTTCCAGTATCACCTCGCCCGTGGTGTAGTCGATGATGCAGGCCCAGCGCGCGACCGTGTCGATCGGGCCGATCAGGCTGTTCGCCGG
>NZ_BAIO01000633.1 GCF_000613305.1 Komagataeibacter kakiaceti JCM 25156 | reverse complement strand
CGCCGCCATAAGGCCGGCCGCCCCCCGCGCCAAGGACGATGGCGTCAAGGACGGGGGCGCTGCCGCGTGTCATCGCCTCAGAAATCCAGATCCGCGTAATGGGCGGGCGGGTTGATGCCCGTCACCCGGTCCTGCAGCAGGGCGCGGAAGCACGGGCGGCTCTTGATGCGGGCGTACCAGTCCTTGGCGGCGGGCGCGCGCGCCCAGTCCACATCCCCCAGGTAGTCAAGGCTGGACAGGTGGGCGGCGGCGGCGA
This sequence comes from Komagataeibacter kakiaceti JCM 25156, assembly GCF_000613305.1. Next base: position 914 of record NZ_BAIO01000633.1, on the reverse strand, counting down.
AATCCGCCATGGACAGCATGTTGCCCGCCAGCCACTGCCGCGTTTCGGCCAGCCAGTCGATATAGGAAGATGGGCGCGGATATGCGCGTACCCCGCGCGCAGGGCCGCGCCATCGGGGTTGCCGCGCTTGGAAATGCGCTTCAGCACCTTTTCATTGAGCAGGGGGCGCGAGACCTCGCCGCCGAATTTCTCGTCAAACCACGCCACCAGCCGGCGCACCTCCACACGCTCGGCCAGCGTGCGGCCCAGAAGCGGCGTGTCCGGATACGCTTCCTCCAGATATTCGCAGATGACCCATGAATGCGGAATGCACAGGCCGTTTTCTTCCTGTAGCATGGGCACGGTGCCCGCCGGGTTGCGGTCCAGGTATTCGGGGCGGTTTTCCCATACGCGTTCGATCTTGAGTTCGAACGGCAGCCGTTTTTCCCCCAGCACAAGCCGGACCTTGCGGGAGTAGGGCGAAAGGGGAAGATGGTAGAGGATGCGCATGTTCCCGCTTTATTGCATTGGGCCGCCCTTCGCCAAGCCCTGACGCGCATGAAAGGAAAAGCTGTCGCGTACAGGCGGTGAAAAGCCATCCACCCCTCGACAGGGGCGGCATGGCGCGATAGCTGGAAACAGACACGCCCACTTACCATACAGGACAGGATCACGTTGCCAGACGAACTGCGTCCCACACCGAAAATCCGCGCACGCGGGCGGTCGTTTCTTGCCCTGGTGCTTTCCCCCGAACCCATGCTGGCGGACTGGCTGGCCGGGCTGGATGCGCAGATCGCGCGTTCGAGCACATTTTTCGCCGGCAAACCGGTCATCCTCGACCTCTCGCTGCTCAACGCGCAGACGGAGGGACTGGCCGAACTCTACCCCGCGCTGCGCGCGCGCGGCATCCGCATCATCGGCATCGAAGGGGGCGA
>NZ_BAIO01000634.1 GCF_000613305.1 Komagataeibacter kakiaceti JCM 25156 | reverse complement strand
TGCGCGCCACCGTGGCCGACCTGAAGGAGCGCTCCGCCATCACCATCAACGCGCTGGACCGGCTGGTCGTGACCAACAGCGACCAGTTTACCGCCCGCCGCGCCGAACTGCGCGAACTGATCGCCAATACCCACCAGACCATGAAACAGGCGAACGAAACCCTTGCGGGCCTGCGCGCCCTGATGGACCCGCAATCGCGTGACAGGCTGAATCTGGACGATACGATGCGAGATATTATGGAAGCAGGCTACGGGCTGCGCGGATTCGCCAACGAAGTCGAAAGTAATCCGCAACTTCTGCTGATGGGACGCAACCAATGAAAACGCGCCAGCCCGCTGTCTCCCCTTCCCGTTCGCATCCGGCCCTGCGGGCAGGTGGCGGACTGCTGCTCTCGGCCGTGATGCTCTCGGCGTGTTCCTCGGCACCCGTGCGCTTCTATACCCTTGGCGCGCCCGCCATCGCCACCGGGGCGCAGTCCGTCGGCACCACGACCCAGATTACCGACACCACCCCCGTGATCGAGGTCGAACGCGCCCGCCTGCCGGATTATCTGGACAGTCAGGACATCATGGTACGCGACGGGCATGAGATCGTGCGCAGCGGGCTGGGCCGCTGGGCCAGCCGCCTGTCGGTGGGCGCCACCAACCTGATCACCGCCCGCCTGGCGGAAAAATGGCCCGCGCTGTTCGTGACCGACCAGCCGCAGCCGGAAAGGCCGACATGGCGGCTCCAGATCAACATAAGCCGCCTTGACGTCAGCCGCGACGGCAATGCCGCCCTGGATGCGGACTGGGCCATCATTCCGCAGGATTCGCGGGCTTCCCTCCTGCGCAACCGCACTGTTATCGTGATGGAAAGCAACACGACCAGCAATGCCAACATCGCCAAGGTGAACGAAAGCCTGCTGAATGAGCTGAGCAACCGGATCGAGGCGAGCTGGCCCACGTCCGAACAGCCCGCCGCCGCCCAGAAGCAGGACAAAAGCTGAGACGCCACCCCCACCGGGGGAGGAACCTTTCGGCGCGGGAGGCATTGGGGCGCAATATCGTACCAACCGTGGGAGCTCCTCCATGCCGCGTCTCTTTCGCCGCCTTCAGGCCGCCATGTGCCCCGCGCTGCTGGCCACCGCAATGGGTCTGGGCACGGCATGGGCGCAGGGTGGGCC
>NZ_BAIO01000635.1 GCF_000613305.1 Komagataeibacter kakiaceti JCM 25156 | reverse complement strand
GCCCGATCAGGCCGCGATTACCGAACGTGCCCGCAAGGCCGCGGCCCTGAAGGGCTGATAAGACAGCCCGTAAATCCTCAGGAAAGTTTTGGTGAAGCTTTTTTCAAAAAGCTTCAGGGAACGCCGCCTTTTTGGAAGAAGGCGGCACCCAAAAACTTTTATTATGTTCCATCAAATGCTTACAACGTGCGCCGGAATGTAAGATTATAGCGGCACGCGCCCGTCACCGCATGCGTGCCCGCGCGCAGCGGGGCGATGGCGTGAAAGACGTAGCGCGACGCCCCGCCCCATACCACCACATCCCCATGCAGCAGCGGGATGCGTCGTAACGGGTCCGTACGACGTAACCCGCCCCACTGGAAAATGGCGGGCAGGCCGAAGGACAGGGAAACCACCGGCGCATCGGAACGCTCATCACGGTCGCAATGCAGCCCCATGCGGGCACCCGGCCTGTAGCCGTTGATCAGGCAGGAATCGGGTTCAAACCCGTCATACCCCGCCGCCCGCGCGGCGAAAACGGCCAGTTCCCGCCATGGTCCGGGCATGGGGGGCCATGGCTGGCCCGTAAGCGGGTCCACCGTTTCATACCGGTAGCCGCGCGCATCACTGCACCAGCCCCGCGCGCCACAGCAGGTCATGGCGACGGACATCATGCCGCCGCCCGGCGTCACCATGCGCCGGAAGGGCGCGAGACGGGCGATCCGCCGTATCCGCGCGATCATCCGGGCCGCATGTTCCGTCGCATGGCCGCGCAGGATCATGGCCCCGTCATCAAGCCATTCGGGGCGCGTGGCCATGGGCGGGCATGGATCAAGCGCCAGTTCACGCTGCTGCGTCATTCCCTCCTCCGCTGAACGAAAAAGGGCACCCGAACCGGATGCCCCTTTCCCATGCCGGCCTGTGTGCCGCGTCAGAAACTGTTATCGTCGCCCGCGTCAAAGCCACCATCGTCGAACCCGCCGGAATCACCGCCCGCATCAAAGCCCGAATCGGCGCTGGCGCCACCACCGGCGAACGGATCGGCGCCCGCGCCACCGTCACCATAATTGTTGTTGATGACCGTCTCGCCCGGCTGCGGCATGCCACCGGCGAATCCGCCCGCGTCATGATGGCCGCTGAACAGGTCGGTCAGCGCATTGCCCACCATCATGCCACCCGCGACACC
>NZ_BAIO01000636.1 GCF_000613305.1 Komagataeibacter kakiaceti JCM 25156 | reverse complement strand
CTGCATGCCGAACGGTACGATAGCGCCGCCGCGAACGACCCCGCCACCATCGCGGCCTATGACAGGCGGCTGCACGATGCCCGTGTCAGCCAGGGCCTGCCCGCGCGTGACTGGACCGGGAGCGTGCTGGCCCGGATGGGGGATGTCGCGGCGCTGCATGGCCGTGACCATCTGCCCCGCAGCCTGCACAGCCTTGGTTTTGTGCTGGGTCGGGAATGAAAGCAGGGGTCCTGTGCTGCTGGCGGGGTTGACCGGCGGAATGTTCTGGTGAACTTCTGCTAACGCTGCCCGCGCGTGATGGCGGGCAGGAGCGCGCTCTGTGTATCGCGCCAGCGCCACGATGAAAGAGAAATAACGGCTATGGACAGCGCCACGACCCTTCCCTTCACGCTCTCCCCCAGCACTTCTCCGGTCCCGCCGCAGCGCCGGGCGGAGATTCTGGCCAATCCCGGCTTCGGGCGTGTCTTTACCGATAATATGGTCGTTATCCGTTATGAGGAAGGCAGGGGCTGGCATGACGCCCGCGTGCAGCCCTATGCCCCGCTGTCACTGAACCCGGCGGCGGCGGTGCTGCATTACGCGCAGGAAATTTTCGAGGGGATGAAAGCCTACCGCACGGCGGAGGGGCACATCACCCTGTTCCGCCCCCATGCCAATGCGGCGCGCTTTCGCAAATCGGCCGAGCGGCTGGCCATGGCGCAGGTGCCCGAGGATCTGTTTGTCGAGGCGGTGCGCCAGCTTGTGCGCGTTGACGCCGCATGGGTGCCCGGCAACCCCGATGAGAGCCTGTACATCCGCCCCTACATGATCGCGAACGAGACGTTCCTGGGCGTGAAGCCCGCCGCGCAGTACCTGTTCATGGTCATTGCCTCGCCCGTGGGGGCCTATTTCGGGGAAGAGGCGGTCAGCGTGTGGGTGTCCGATTTCTGCCGCGCCGCCCCCGGCGGCACGGGGGAAGCCAAATGCGGTGGCAATTACGCCGCCAGCCTCATGGCCCAGCAGGAAGCCAAGGGGCATGGCTGCGCGCAGGTGCTGTTCCTTGACGCGGTCGAGCGCCGCTGGATCGAGGAAATGGGCGGCATGAACGTGTTCTTCGTGTTCGATGACGGCTCCATCGCCACCCCGCCGCTGACCGGCACGATCCTGCGCGGCATCACGCGCG
>NZ_BAIO01000637.1 GCF_000613305.1 Komagataeibacter kakiaceti JCM 25156 | reverse complement strand
CCCGCGCCCAAGGCGGCGCCGGTCGCGGCGGCTGCGTACGAAAGCGTGCCGCATTCCAGCATGCGCAAGGTCATCGCCCGCCGCCTGACGGAAGCGAAGTCCACCATTCCGCATTTCTATGTGGAAATGGATGTGCAACTGGACGCGCTGCTGGCGTTGCGCACCCAGATGAACGCGGCATCCCCCGCCGAAGGGCCGGGATCGTACAAGATTTCCGTCAATGACATGCTGGTCAAGGCGGCGGCGGTCACGCTGCGCCGGGTGCCGAAGGTCAACGTGTCCTACACGGAAGACGCGGTGCTGGTTTATAACGACGTGGACATTTCCGTCGCCGTTTCCATTCCCGATGGGCTGATCACCCCCATCGTGCGGCAGGCCGATACCAAGAGCCTGCGCCAGATCAGTCTGGAAACACGCGATCTCGTGGCGCGCGCGCGGGCGGGCAGGCTGAAGCCGGAGGAATTCCAGGGCGGCACCTTCTCCATCTCCAATATGGGGATGTACGGGGTGAAGTCCTTCTCCGCCATCATCAACCCGCCACAGGCCGCGATCCTGGCCATTGCCGCGGCCGAGCGCAGGCCAGTGGTCAGGGATGACGGGATCGCCATCGCCACTGTCCTGACCGTAACGCTGTCGGTCGATCATCGCGTGGTGGACGGCGCGCTGGCGGCGGAATGGGTTTCGGCCTTCCGCGCTGTTGTGGAAAACCCGATGAGCCTTGTGGTCTGAGGAAATGGTCCAGATGAGCACCACGCAATTTGATGTCATCGTTATCGGCGGTGGGCCGGGTGGCTATGTCGCGGCCATCCGTGCCGCGCAACTCGGGCTGCGCACCGCCGTGGTGGAGGCCGCCCAGCTTGGCGGCATCTGCCTCAACTGGGGCTGTATCCCGACCAAGGCGCTGCTGCGCGCGTCCGAAATCAACCATCTGCTGCATGATCTCGATGGCTTCGGGTTCGCGGCGGATAACATCCGGTTCGACTTCGCCAAGGTCATCAAACGCTCGCGCGATGTCTCGGCCCAGCTTTCCGCCGGGGTGAGCCACCTGCTGAAGAAGCACAAGGTCACGGTCATCAACGGCTTCGGCAGGCTGGCGGGTGTGCAGGGGGGCCAGCGCAAGGTTTCGGTCAGCCGTGATGGCGCGGAAACCGCCGTGCTGACCG
>NZ_BAIO01000638.1 GCF_000613305.1 Komagataeibacter kakiaceti JCM 25156 | reverse complement strand
GGGCGGTCGTGCATGCGGCGCATCCGGCGCCGGTGCGCGCGCATGTACATCTGGTGGGAATGGGGCGTGTGGCCCATGGCGCGCACAGCCATGCGAAGGCCCGAAGCTGACAGCCGCGATCCGGCGCTGTATAGGAAGCCCGTTATCCATCCGGCGCGGCTGACAGGTGGCTCAGGCAGGTTCCTGTCGTCCCTTGCATGACCGCGGGCGGATGGTCATGTGTCGAGTACAGGAAAGGATACGGCATGGAAGGCGATATGCACGGCGGCGGGGTGCAGCTTCACGCCCCGGAAGATTTTGCCGGCATGCGTGCGGCCGGGCAGCTTGCCGCCCGCACGCTGGACATGATCACGCCGCATGTGCGTGAAGGCGTGACCACGGGCGAACTCGACCGGCTGATCCATGACTACATGGTGGCCAATGGCGCGGTTCCGGCAACGCTGGGCTATCGCGGCTATCCGGCGTCGAGCTGCATTTCGATCAATCATGTCGTCTGCCACGGCATTCCGGGTGATCGCGCGCTGAAGGATGGTGACATCCTCAATATCGATGTCACCGTCATTCTGGACGGCTGGTATGGTGACACCAGCCGCATGTACACGGTCGGCAATGTTTCCATCAAGGCGCAGAAGCTGATCGAGGCGACCTACCGCGCGCTCATGCTGTCCATCGAGGCGGTGCGCCCCGGCGTCACGCTGGGTGACATCGGGCATGTGATCCAGACCTATGCCGAAGCGCGCCGTTTTTCGGTGGTGCGGGATTTCTGCGGCCATGGAATCGGTCGCACCTTCCACGCGCCGCCCAACGTGCTGCATTACGGTCGCCCCGGTGAGGGGCTGGTGCTGCGCCCGGGCATGTTCTTCACCATCGAGCCCATGCTCAACATCGGTCGTCCCGATGTGAAGATCCTTGATGATGGCTGGACAGCCGTCACGCGCGACCGCTCCCTCTCGGCCCAGTTCGAGCACATGCTGGGGGTTACGGAAGAGGGGTGCGAGGTCTTTACCCTTTCACCCGCGGGCCTCACCTGCCCGCCCTATCCTCCGGTGGAGTGAAACCAGCGGGGCCGGAGCTTTCATGCCATTTTCCTGTTCGCTGCGTTATCGCGCGGTTTTCCTCGCTTTCCTTGGCCTGAGCCTGCCGGGCGGTGTCCGG
>NZ_BAIO01000639.1 GCF_000613305.1 Komagataeibacter kakiaceti JCM 25156 | reverse complement strand
CAATGCCCGCCTGCGCGCAGGCATCGGCAATGCCCGCCACCAGCGGGGCTTCCGGGCCGGGAATGACCAGGTCGATGCGTTCACGCTTCGCCAGCGCGATCAGGCCGGGCACGTCATCGGCCCGTATGTCGCAGTTCGTGCCCAGCGCCGCCGTGCCCGGATTGCCCGGCGCGATAAACAGGGAGTCGAGTAAGGGGGAGCGCGCGATGGCCGTGGCCATGGCATGTTCACGTCCGCCCGATCCAACCAGCAGCACCCGCATCACTCTCATTTCTCCCGTTTTTCATCTCTGCCCTTTCGGGGTGGCCGTCTCTATCATACCTTGGGGGAATGGATGAACAGTTTCCCGACTCCGGCCCGGCCATGGGCGGCAATACCCCTGAATTTTCGGTTGCCGAAATTTCGGGCGCCATCCGCCGTACGCTCGAAGGCACGTTCGGCCGCATCCGCGTGCGCGGCGAGATCACGGAGTTCAAGCGTTACCCTTCGGGGCATCTGTATTTCTCGCTCAAGGATGAGGGCGGCAAGCTCTCCGCCGTGGTGTGGCGCGGGACCGTCTCGCGGCTGGGGCTGAAGCCGGAAAGCGGGCTGGAAGTCGTCGCCTCCGGCAAGATTTCCGCCTATGGCGAGCGCTCGTCCTACCAGATGGTGATCGACCGGCTGGAATACGCGGGCGAGGGCGCGCTGCTGGCCCGTATCGAGCGGCTGCGGCTTCGGCTGGCGGCGGAAGGACTGTTCGATGCCGAACGCAAGCAGGCGCTGCCGTTCCTGCCGCGTGTGATCGGGGTGGTCACATCGGCGCAGGGCGCGGTGCTGCATGACATACGCACCACGATCGCACGGCGCTTTCCCCATCCCGTTCTGGTCTGGCCGGTGCCGGTGCAGGGCGAGGGCGCGGCGGAACGGATCGCCCACGCCATTGCCGGTTTCGATGCGATTGACGGCACAGCCGCCCTGCCGCGCCCCGATGTGCTGATTGTCGCGCGCGGCGGGGGATCGCTGGAAGACCTCATGGCCTTTAACGACGAGGCCGTGCTGCGTGCGGTGGCGGCGTGCCGCATTCCCGTCATTTCCGCCGTGGGCCATGAAACGGATACGACGCTGATTGATTTCGTATCCGACTGCCGCGCCCCCACCCCCACGGCGGCGGCCGAGCTGGC
>NZ_BAIO01000640.1 GCF_000613305.1 Komagataeibacter kakiaceti JCM 25156 | reverse complement strand
TTCCCGCTGCCCCATCCATCATGGCGCACCGGAGCATGGGAACGGCGCACGCCCCAGTTCGGCCATGACGTGCTCCCTGCCCTGCGCGCCTGCGTGCGGGCCGTGCTGGCCGGGCAGCCCCTGCCGGAAATTCCACCTGCCAGCGCGGCCTGAAGGCAGGCTTTTCAAACAGCCTCCGGGAAGGAGACAGGCACCCGCAGGGAATGGCTGACAGTCCCCTGACCGCTCAGCAGTCCGCCTGTCCCGTCAGCGGAAAAGCGTTGCGCATCAGTGGTCTTACCCGGGCCAGATCCTTGGCCGCGGCGCACAGGAAATACGGGCTGGCCGCATCTTCCTCGGCCGTCAGTGGCCATGATGTCAGCCCGAGTTCGTTATAGACCGGCAGCAGCTCGTGCCCACACGCCAGAAGACCGGGCGACGCCCCTCCTGCACCGCAAGGTCGCGCAGCCACCATATGGCGGATGTGCAGTCATCCGCCGCACCCGCCGGGTCGCCCAGCCCCACAAGATAGGGCCCGATCCGCACGAACGGCAGCAACGCCTCGCGCCGCGCGCCTGTATCAGCCTGACGGCTCCGGCGTACCCTGCCCCACCCCTTCCAGCGCATGATCGAGGGCGCAGTACTGGGCCTGTGTCGTGGCATCCCAGGGCAGGACGTGAATGCGCCCCGGCCGGACCAGACGCACGATCATGGTCAGGCCCAGCATGACCGCAAGCCCCAGCGTCCACTGCGTAATACCGGGGCGGGAGGCGAACAGCATGATCTCCCACCAGCTTCCGCCCACCGAATCATGCGGACCGGCCAGCATAAGGATCACGATGGAGCCGATCAGCAGCACGATGGACACGATGGTCTGGAAAGACAGCGGTTCGCTCAGGATCCGGGCATGACGGTAATAGGAGCCACGGAACGGCGCGACGAGAATACACACCAGCATGAGCAGGCCCGGCACCACAAGGGGCGACCCACGCAGCAGCGTCAGACCACAGGCGACCGACAGCAGGGCGATCGTGGCCTTCCACGCCAGCGTCACGCGCTGCGACAGGCCGATGCCAAGCCCGATCAGCACCACCCCGATCAGGGAGAGCAGGTAATCCCCCATCATGACGAAAACAGGCTGCAACCTGCCCGCGTTCAGCCACCCTTCCGGG
>NZ_BAIO01000641.1 GCF_000613305.1 Komagataeibacter kakiaceti JCM 25156 | reverse complement strand
CCCCCGCCAGCCGCCCCCCCCCACAGGCGGCGCGTGTTCTATATCGTGGCGGGCGTGCTGGCGGTTGTCCTGGCTGTCGCTTTTCTCCGCCCCCATACCCGCACGAATAAACATGCCCGCAGCGGCGACCAGCCCGTCGCGGTCGCGACCGTGGGGCGTGGCGACATGCCCGTGATCCTGACGGAACTGGGCACGGTTGTTCCCATCACCAACGTGACCGTGCAGTCACGTATTGACGGTTATCTGATGCAGGTGCTGTTCACCGAAGGCCAGCATGTGCACAAGGGCGACCTGCTGGCCCTGATCGACACCCGCCCCTATGACGTGCTGCTGGCGCAGTACCAGGGCCAGCTTGAGCAGGATCAAGCCCAGCTTGCCGCCGCGCGCGTGGACAATGCGCGCTACCAGCGCCTGATCCGCCAGAACAGCGTCGCCGCCATGACGGCCAAGGACCAGCAGTACAAGGTCGAGCAACTCGAAGGCACGGTCAAATCCGATCAGGCGCTGGTGGATAACGAGAAGCTCCAGATCACCTACTGCCACATCCTGGCCCCGGTGGATGGCCGCGTGGGCATCCGTCAGGTGGACATGGGCAACTACATCACGGCGGGCCAGACCAACGGGCTGGTGATCCTGACGCAGATGCAGCCGATCTCGGTCATCTTCACCCTGCCTGAAAACGACATCGGCCCCGTGGCCGACCGCCTGCGCCAGGGCACGCCGCTGCCGGTGGAGGCATGGGACAGCGCCAACCTCAACAGGATCGCGACCGGTCAGGTCAGCGTGCTGGACAGTCAGATCGACACCTCCACCGGCACGGTGCGCATGCGTGCGATCTTCGCCAACACGCAGGAAGAACTTTTCCCCAACCAGTTCGTCAACGCACACCTGCTGGTCAGCACCGACCACAACGCCCTGCTGGTGCCCACCAACGCGCTCCAGACCGGGCCGAATGGCCAGTTCGTCTATGTCGTAAAGGCGGACAGTACGGTGGAGGTACGCAACGTCAAGGTCGGCCACGCCAATGACACCATGACCGTGCTGAACGATGGCGTGAAGGAAGGCGAGCGCGTGGTGACCGATGGCGTCGATCACCTGCGCGACGGGGTGAAGGTCAGCATCCCGCAGGCGACCGGCGGCGCGACCGA
>NZ_BAIO01000642.1 GCF_000613305.1 Komagataeibacter kakiaceti JCM 25156 | reverse complement strand
CACCGATGAACGCCCCCCCACGCGCAGGCTGCGCACGGGGCCGTTCAGCGTGCTGGATATCGGTTCGACCAAGATCGTGTGCCTGATCGGGCGGGGGGAGCCCGATAACACGATCCGCATCCTCGGCCATGGCTGGCGGCGCTCCCACGGGGTGCGATCGGGCGGGATCGTTGACCTGCGCGAGGCGGAAAGCGCCATCCGCGCCGCCGTGGCGCAGGCCGAGGACATGGCGACGGAACGCCGGGACTCGATTTTCGTCAACCTGTCATGCGGCCATCCGGAAAGCCGGCACATCAACGCGCGCTGGCCCATTGGCGGGCGCGAGATCACGAAGACCGATGTCAGCCGCATCATCGCCGAAGGCCGCCTGCGCGCGGTATCGGAAGGGCGGTCGGCCATCCATACCCTGCCGCTGGATTACGCCGTGGACGACACGCAGGAAGTGCTCGACCCGCGCGGGCATCTGTGTGACCTGCTGTCCGCCCGGCTGCATGTGATCGACGCCAACACCACGGCCCTGCGCAACCTCGAGGCCGTCCTGTCGCGCGTGGAGCTCAAGATCGAGGGAATGGTCTCCTCCCCCCTCGCCTCCGGACTCGCGGTCATGAACGAGGATGAACGCAACCTTGGCGCCACGGTGGTGGACATGGGCGGCGGGACGACCTCCATCGGGGTGTTCGGTGAAGGGCGGCTGCTGCATACCTCCACGATTCCCGTGGGTGGCCTGCACATCACCCGCGACATCGCCCACGGGCTGTCCACCTCCATCGACAATGCCGAGCGGCTGAAGACCATGCACGGATCGGCCGAACTGCTGGGGGGGGACGACCAGGATTCCATCCTCGTGCAGCTTATCGGTGACAACGACCATCATTATGTCAGAATTCCACGCGCAAGGATTGTCTCGATCATACATCCGCGCGTGGAGGAAACACTGGAAATGGTAAGGGACAGGCTGGAAATGTCCGGCGTCGGCCCCGCGTCCGACGGGCGGGTGATCCTGACCGGCGGCGGCTCACTTCTGGAAGGGATCGGGCCGATGGCCGCGCGCATCCTGAACCGTCAGGTCCGGCTGGGCCGCCCGCGCCGCATTGTCGGCCTGCCCGAAAACGCGGCGACGTGGCCCATGTTCTCGACCTCCGCCG
>NZ_BAIO01000643.1 GCF_000613305.1 Komagataeibacter kakiaceti JCM 25156 | reverse complement strand
CGGGCGCGGAGCGGAGCGGGACAGGCGGGCCACCATAACGGGAACTGTGCCATAACACCCCGCCGCCGCCCATAGCTGACTGGCTGACGGATGGCTGCCATGGCGGAACCGCAGGGGGATATGGGGTTAAGGTTGCATTTCGCACGTCCCGCCCATATTCTCTCCGGCTTCCGGGTTGAAATATGCCAGGGCGCGCCGTGACGCACCGCACGCCCGCATGGCCCGGAAAATTCGGGAAAGGAAATATGCCCACCCCTGTCGCGGTGGGCCGTTTTCGTTTCTGAACCCATCCTCTTCCTTGAAACGAAGTACAAGGCCATTCCATGATTCCCGCCCTGATGCCGAATTACAATCGTGCCGACCTCGCTTTCGAGCGCGGCGAAGGTGCCTGGCTGTATACGGTGGACGGACGACGATTCCTGGATTTCGGCTCCGGCATCGCCACGTCCTCGGTCGGCCACAACAACCCGCATCTTGTCGGCGCGATCACGCAGCAGGCGCAGCGTGTCATGCATGTCTCCAACCTGTACCGCGTGCCGCAGGCCGAACGGCTCGCCGCGCGGCTGGTGGCCAACAGCTTCGCGGATACCGCCTTCTTCTGCAATTCCGGCGCGGAAGCGAATGAAGGCATGATCAAGATGATCCGCCGCGCGCAGGCCAAGTCCGGCCACCCGGAGCGCACCCGCATCATCTGCTTCAACGGCGCGTTCCACGGCCGCACGCTGGCCACGCTGTCCGCCACGGGCAACCCCAAATACCTCGATGGCTTCGGCCCCCGGGTTGACGGCTTCGATCACGTCGCCTCAACAACATGAACGCGGTGCGCGACGCCATCACGGCCGAGACCGCGGGCATCATGATCGAGCCGGTGCAGGGTGAAAGCGGCATCCATGTCGCCACCCCGCGCTTCATGCAGGACCTGCGCGCGGTGTGCGATGAATACGGCCTGTTCCTCGGCGTGGACGAGGTCCAGTGCGGCATGGGCCGCAGCGGCCGCCTGTTCGCCTATGAATGGTCGGACATCACGCCCGACATCCTGTCCACCGCCAAGGGCATCGCCGGGGGCTTCCCCATGGGCGCCGTACTGACGACCGAGACCATCGCCCGGCACATGACGCCGGGCAGCCACGGCACCACGTTTGGCG
>NZ_BAIO01000644.1 GCF_000613305.1 Komagataeibacter kakiaceti JCM 25156 | reverse complement strand
CGCCCTCGCGCTGTGGGACGAAGTCGCGCGCGATCAGGCGACCGACCCGGTTCTCGCGTCGCTGGCCAGCCTGTTATGGGTCCAGCACCAGATTGACAGTGGTGACCCCGCGACCCTGCGCTCCCGCCTGGCCGTGCTGGACGCGGCGGACCAGCCATGGCGCGGACAGGCGATCGAGGCCGAGGCCCTGCTGGACCTGCGCGCGGGCAGGGAGACGGACGCCCGCGCCCGTTATGAACGCCTGAGCATGGACATGGGGGTGGCCGATGGCGTGCGCAGCCGCGCCGAGGCCATGCTGCAGATGCTGGGGGATGGCACGGATGGTTAGTCGGAAGCGGATTGGCGGGCGGAACATGAAACCGGTCCTGAGCCGCCGCCATGCGCTGATGGGCGCGGGGGCGGCGCTGCTTCCCGCGCTGGCGGCGTGTAGCGGGGGCAAGAAGAAGACGCAGCTCCTCATCGGCCAGCGTTCGGACGTGCTGCATGCGGCGGCGGGCCTGACGGTTGATCCCGATGAGACACAGGCCGTGAGCGTGCCCGCGCCGGTGGCGGTGAACGAATGGCCGCAATCGGGTCTTCACCCCGACCATGCGGGCGTGAACATCGCCTGGGGCGGCCAGATGCGCCATCAGTGGAGCCATGACATCGGGGCGGGTAATTCCGAGCCGGAATTCCTGTCCTATGTCGCGCTGGGCGATAGCGGGCGCGGCATCATCCAGGCCACGCCGGTCGTGCAGAACGGCCGCATTTTCGTGGCGGACGCGCAGGGCGTGGTCCGGGCCTACCGCTGGCCGGGCATGCACAAGCTGTGGGAATATAACCCCAAGCCACGCAAGATGCTGTCGAACAACCTTGGCGGCGGGATCACGGTGGATGGCGATACGGTGTACATCGTCGATGGCGTGGGGCAGGCGCTGGCGGTCGATGCCGCCCATGGCAAGCTGAAATGGCGCGTCAACATCCAGGCGCCGGGCCGCTCCGCCCCCACGGTGGTCAACGGGCGGCTGTTTTTCGGCACCATTGACGAACACCTGTTCTGCGTGGATGCCGAAAACGGCAATATCCTGTGGACCTATGCCGCCACCGCGGCGGATACGGTCATATACGGCCAGCCCGCCCCGGCGGTGGCCGACGGGGTCGTGCTGGCG
>NZ_BAIO01000645.1 GCF_000613305.1 Komagataeibacter kakiaceti JCM 25156 | reverse complement strand
CCCGGTGTCGCACCGGGCGGCCTTGAACGCCTTGTAGGACTGGCCGTTCAGCGTGCCCGCCGTCCGGGCCGCCGTGAACTGCTGGTGGCATTCCTTGGCGGTTTCACGCGCCTGACCCACCCCGGCGGACAGGCTGAGCGCCAGCATGCCCATGCCTGCGATCTTGAAACGGGCTGATATCGCCATATGTGTGGTCCGTCCTGAAATGGAAAAGGGAAATGTCGTGTTCACAGTGCGCTGTCACCCGTTTCACGGGTGCGGATGCGGATGACGCCTTCCAGCGGGGAAATGAAGATCTTGCCATCCCCGATCTTGCCGGTATGCGCGGCTTCCAGGATCGTTTCCACCGCCTGATCGACCAGATCGTCGCTGACCGCGATCTCGATCTTGATCTTGGGCAGGAAACTGACGTGATATTCCGCCCCGCGATAGATTTCAGTCTGCCCCTTCTGGCGGCCGAAACCCTTGACTTCCGATACCGTGAGCCCCTGTATCCCCAGCGGGGTCAGGGCCTCACGCACATCGTCGAGCTTGAAAGGCTTGATGATGGCTGTGACAAGCTTCATCTCACCATATCTCCATATTTCTGTCCGGTCCGGGCTGACCGTGGGTGAAGGATAATGTAACCGCTCCGTCTATACGCCGATTGGGTGATGCATGTCATCCGCCTTCGTACGCGGGGTATGGTAAGCGCGCTTGTGCGCTCCCCGCCGGGGGGAGTAAATCCCATGGGCTTGCCGTCCCGCCCGCAGGGGCCAGAACAGGAAACGAAATGACCGCGAACACGACACCCAGCACCGTGCCCGAGGCCCTTGAGGCCGATGTCTGCATCGTCGGCGCCGGACCGGTCGGGGTGACGCTTGCCTGCCGCCTGGCCCAGCATGGCATGAAGATCGCCATTATCGACCGCGCGGACCTGCCGCCCCTGGAACGGCCCGGCTTCGATGGGCGGGCCTACGCCATAAGTGCTGGTTCGCGCCACCTGCTGGAGGAAGCGGGCATCTGGGCGCGGCTGCCCATGCCGGCGTGCGACATCCGCGAAATCCGCGTGACCGATGGCCGCCCCGGCCGACCGCCTTCGCGCCTGTTCCTGGAATTCGGGCCGGAGGACGCGGATGAGCCTTCGGCGCGATGATCGAG
>NZ_BAIO01000646.1 GCF_000613305.1 Komagataeibacter kakiaceti JCM 25156 | reverse complement strand
CACGAACCCGGCCCGTTATCGGCCCGCCCTGAATATCGGGGCGGGCCGTCAGCGCTGCACGACGGTGCGGATGGCGAAATTGCTCTGTATCCGCGCCACGCCGGGCATGCGGGAGAGTTCTTCCTTATGGATGCGTTCGTAATCGGCCGCGTCGCGCGCCTCCACGCGAACCAGATAGTCGGCGTCCCCCGTCATGAGGTAGCATTCCCGCACATCGGGGCATTCGCGCACGCGGGCCTCGAACCGGCGCAGGCATTCCTCCGTCTGGCGTTCAAGAGTGATATGGACGATCACCGTGGTCATGCCATGGACCGAACGCTCATCCACCAGCGCGCGGTAGCCGCGAATCACCCCTTCCTTTTCCAGCAGGCGCACCCGCCGCAGGCATGCCGAAGGCGACAGCCCGACACGCTGCGCCAGATCCGCGTTACTCATCCGCCCGTCATGGCGCAGGTTGCGCAGTATGGAATCTGTCATCCGGTCGAATGGCATGGTGAATTTTCCACCCGTTTTCATATATAATTGCGTACGCGCCCTAATAATCGCATAAACTTGCGTTAAACGACAGGACATTTTATTGCCCGATACGTACGATTACACCTGCCCCGTCCAGTTCATGGAGTAAGCCCCGCATGCCCGACCTGCCTTCCACCCTGCCTACGTCCGGCTGGGCCGCGCCGGGCGCTGGCGCGTTGCTGGAAATCAGCCTGGGGGCGATCGCGGCCAATTACGACATGCTCAACGCCCGCACCGGCAGCGCCATCTGCGCCGCCGTGGTCAAGGCCGACGCCTATGGCCTGGGCGCGCGCGAAGTGGCCCCCGTGCTGGAACGGGCCGGGGCGAAGGTCTTTTTCGTCGCCCATCTGGAAGAGGGCGTGCGCCTGCGCGCCCATGTCTCGCCCGGCGCGCGGATCCTCGTGCTGCATGGCCCGATGCCGGGCACGCCACGGGACTTTACCGGCCACGACCTGTGCCCCGTGCTGAACAGCATGGAACAGATCGCGGACTGGCGCGCCCATGCCCGGCGGGTGGGCAATGCCCTGCCCGCCGCCATTCAGGTCGATACCGGCATGTCGCGCTTTGGCCTCTCGACAGCGGATGTGGAAACACTGGCGGCGGATCCCGCGCTGCTGGCGGG
>NZ_BAIO01000647.1 GCF_000613305.1 Komagataeibacter kakiaceti JCM 25156 | reverse complement strand
TAGCCGCCGGGCAGCGACACGCGCGCCACCCCGCACCGCGCCAGAAGCGGGCCGAGCACGAGAATCGAGGCCCGCATCTTTGATACGATGTCATACGGCGCTTCGGTGTTGGTGATGCTGCCGCCCACCGCGATCGTGCCGCTGTCGCCGTTCACGTCCTCCACCGTCAGGCCGTGCTGTTCGAGCAGCCTGCGCATGGTGCGGATGTCGGCAATGCGGGGCACGTTGTCCAGCACGAGCCGTTCGGACGTGAGCAGTCCGGCGACCAGCAGCTTGAGCGCCGAATTCTTCGCCCCCCCGATAATGATGTCGCCGCGCAGCGGATGCCCGCCGTGAATGATGAAACGGTCCATGCCTTGTATTCCCTGCCTTACATGCGCGGCGGGGCGACGCCGACCTGCCCCATGTATTTGCCCTTGCGGTCGGCGTAGCTGATCTCGCACGGGGAGGCGCCCTGCAGGAACAGGAACTGGCAGATCCCCTCATTGGCGTAGATGCGCGCGGGCAGCGGGGTGGTGTTGCTGATCTCGATCGTGACCTGGCCTTCCCATTCCGGCTCCAGCGGGGTCACGTTCACGATAATGCCGCAGCGCGCATAGGTTGACTTGCCCAGGCAGATGACCAGCGTATCACGCGGTATGCGGAAATATTCGACCGTATGCGCCAGCACGAAGCTGTGGGGCGGGATGGTGCAGCAGTCCCCCCGGCGGGTCACGAAGCTGTTTTCGGCAAAGTTCTTGGGGTCCACCACCGCGTTGTCCACATCGGTGAAAATCTTGAACTCGCTCGCCACGCGCGCGTCGTACCCATAGGACGACAGGCCGAAGGAGATGACCCCGCTGCGGTTCTGCTTCTCCACGAAGGGTTCGATCATGCCATGTTCCGTGGCCATGCGACGAATCCACGTATCAGGCATTATTGGCATGGTGTCCCTTCCTTCGGCATTGATGGCGCGTGGACGGAAAAGCCGCCGCCCGCTGCGCGACCACTAGCGAAGTGACCAGCCGACCGCAACCGGCAATCACCTTTCGTTGCCGGATATGTCGCCCTTCTCCGGCTGGTCCATGTCGGTGTCGGGGGTGGTGCGCGCGCGGCTCTGCTGCTTGCGGCGGCGCAGGTTGGCGCGCAGGCCG
>NZ_BAIO01000648.1 GCF_000613305.1 Komagataeibacter kakiaceti JCM 25156 | reverse complement strand
GCCAGCGTGGGTGCCGCCATTTTCCAGCGCGGTGATGATCTCCGCATACTGCGCCGGATCGGTCACGATGGCGACATGGGCATGATTCTTGGCCGCCGCGCGGATCAGGGCCGGGCCGCCGATATCGATGTTCTCGATACAGTCTTCCGGCCCGGCGCCAGACGCCACCGTGGCCTCGAACGGGTAGAGGTTGACCGCCACGAGGTCGATCGGGGCGATCTGGTGTTCCTCCATCTGCCGGACATGGGCGGGCAGATCCCGTCGGCCGAGGATGCCGCCATGCACCTGCGGCACCAGCGTCTTGACGCGCCCGTCAAGAATTTCCGGAAAGCCGGTATGCTCCGACACGTCACGCACGGCAATACCGGCCTCGCGCAGGGTGCGGGCGGACCCCCCTGTCGAAAGGATTTCGGCGCCATGGGCGACAAGGGCGCGGGCCAGGTCGAGCAGGCCCTTCTTGTCGGAAACGGAAATCAGGGCACGCCGAACCGGCACGGTCTTCGGGGGGGTCATCAGCGGGTGACCTTTCACGCAAGCTGGAAATGAGCCAATGCGGGTGGATTAGTCCAACCGTGTTGCGCTGGGCAATAAGCGAAATGCCATGGCTGGCCCCTGCATGGCGGAAATCAGGGGTGAACGCACGTGCGCATGGTGGCCAGCAGGTCCGGCCTGCGCGGGATTTCATGGCCATCGAGCCGCAGGACTTCCCGCGCGCACAGGCTGTTGAGGGTAAAGAGGGCTTCCGCCCCGCGCAGCATGTCCGGCGTCATACGCCGGATGTGCAGCACGCCCGCATCCACCAGCACGCCACGGGCGGTGCCGGGCAACGCGCCATCGGAAACCGGGGGCGTGACAGGCTGCCCGTCGATGCAGGCGACCAGCGTGCTGGCGCTGGTCTCGGCCACGTATCCGCCGCGATTGAGCAGCACGGCGTCATCCGCGCCGTGGCGGGCGGCGTCCATCCGGGCAAGGATGGAAGGCAGGTAATTCAGGCTTTTCACGCGCGAAAGCACGCTGTCCTCATCACGGTGGTACGGGGAGGTGACCAGCCGGACCGGCCCCTGCGGCGCACTGGTGGCGGATGCCGTAATCAGCACGGTCGGGGCGACTTCCGCCGGGGGCAGCAGCCCGCGCG
>NZ_BAIO01000649.1 GCF_000613305.1 Komagataeibacter kakiaceti JCM 25156 | reverse complement strand
CCTGCCAGGCACGCCTGCAATCCGCGGCGGGAGACGGCCATCTCGCGCGCGTTCAATATCGCCGTCATCGGCATGGACCGCCCGTATGATGTCCCGGCCACGCCGGGCGGCGGGGTCACGTGGCGTGATCCGGCGGTCAGGGCGGCGGTGACCGTATCGGGCGCGGTGGGCGGCTTTACCGGCCTGCCGGGTCTGGTGGCCGATGTGGGTTTCACCACGCTGACCATCATGCGCGAGATCGCCCGCATCGCTCGTGAACAGGGCGAGGATCTGTCACAGGAAGACGCGCGCGCCGCCTGTCTGGAGGTTTTCGCCCTGCGGGCCTTCCCGTTCGGGGGCAAGGCCAGGGGGCCGGGGGAAGATAGCGAGCTTGGTTATTTCTCGGCCCGCGCCATGCTGCGTGGCCGCCCCGTCATCATGCTGGTCAGCGAGGTCGCGACCCATTACGGGCTGGGCCTGTCGCGCAAATTCGCGTTGCAGATGATGCCGGTGGCCGGTGCGCTGTGCGGGGCCTCGCTCAACGCGGCGTTCCTGTCCCATTACCGCGCCGTGGCGCAGGCGCATTTCACCATCCGGCGGCTTGAGCGTGAATTCGGGCCGGAAGTGCGCCGCACGGCGGCGGATCTCAAGGCCCATGCGGCGGCGCAGGCCCGCGAGGACTGACAGCAGCCATGGCAGGGATACGGTTCTCCCTGCCTGCCCCGTCCGGCCCTATTTCCGCCCGTCCCGCACCGCGCGCGGGCCGGAGGCGCTCACGAACTCGGCCAGCAGGCTGCCCAGCGCGAAGATGACGTAAAATCCGTCAGCGTGCGCCATGCGCCCCCCATATGGGGGGCCACCCCCTGCAGGATGAGGGTGACCAGCGCGAACAGGGCGAAAACACCCGGTGCTCCCATAACCGTACTTCCTTATGACCGGATCAGGCGCTGACCGGGGTGGGGGCCGCGCGACCGTTCAGCACGGCCTCCACGTTATCGACCGCCAGCATGCCCATGTCGGTGCGGGTCTCGAAGGTGGCGCTGCCCACATGGGGGGTCAGGAACACGTTGGGCAGTTCCAGAAAGCGCGGGTCGGGATTGGGTTCATTGCGGAAAACATCCAGCCCCGCCGCGCCAACCTGCCCGCTGC
>NZ_BAIO01000650.1 GCF_000613305.1 Komagataeibacter kakiaceti JCM 25156 | reverse complement strand
CCGCGCCGGGATTTCGGCTATCACGCGGTGCAGGGTCATGACGGGGCCGGTCATGACCGGCGCACCGGGGCACGGGCCGTGCGGGGCGGTTGGATCATGACGGGCTCCCTCGGGTCGGTGTGGCTGGGGTCTCAGCCTATTTCGAACAGGCCTTCCACTTCCACCGCCGAATCAAGCGGGAGCGAGGGCACGCCCACGGTGGAGCGGGCATGGCGTCCCGCATCACCGAAGACCGCCACCGACAGGTCGGACGCCCCGTTCATGACGGTGGCATGCTGCGTGAAGTCCGGCGTGCAGGCGATGAACCCGCCCAGCCGCACCACCCGCCGCACGCGTGACAGGTCGCCAATGGCGGCCTTCACCTGCGCGATCACGTTGATCATGCTGTAGCGCGCGGCCTCCACCGCCAGTTCCACCGCAACGGTGTCACCCAGCTTGCCGGTGGTCAGCAGCTTGCCGTCAACCAGCGGCAACTGCCCCGAGACCGTCAGCATGGACCCGCTGAGCACGGCCGCCACGTAATTCGCCACGGGCGCGGCGGGCGTGGGCAGCACGATGCCAAGCTGCTTGAGGCGCTGTTCGGGGGTTTTGTCAGGCATCTCGGTCATCCTTGTATCTGGGGCGGCGGGGCGGGGCTGGCATCAGCCAACCAGCCGCAGTCCACGCCGCCGGGGGGGCGTATCGTCACCATCGTCATGGCCGGACTCGGGCAGGTCAAGCGGCAGCATGGGGGCCGGACTTTCCGCCATCGTGTCTTCATGCGGGGCGTCCGGCAGCCTGCGGCCCAGATAGGCGTCGGACAGGGCGCGGAAGGCGTAGTCCAGCATGGATGTCGCGTAGGATGCAACAGGATCGCCCTCCACCGTGCCGGCGGGGCCGAAATGGCTGTAGGCGAAGGCCTCGACATAGCTTTCCAGCGGCGCGCCATATTGCAGCCCGATGCTGACCGCCTGGCCCAGCGTGTCCATGAGACCACGGACCATGGGGCTTTCACGCGTGGGGGTCAGGCTGATCTCGCCCAGCGAACCATCGGCGTATTCCCCCGTGCGCAGGAACAGGCGGTGGCCGCCCACGCTGGTCTTCTGGGTAAAGCCGCCATGGCGGGGCGGCAGGTTGCGCCGCACGCCGC
>NZ_BAIO01000651.1 GCF_000613305.1 Komagataeibacter kakiaceti JCM 25156 | reverse complement strand
TCGCGAGTCCGGGCTGCTGCCCGCGGCGCCCGATCAGGGCATTGTCGGGTTTGGTGAGGATATTCCGGCCTTCATGCAGCTTCCGCGCCGTGAGAAGACCGTCACCCCGGCGGATGAATAGGCCGCCTGCCCTTCAGACGATAGCATAATGGAAAACACAGTGGCCGAAGCCATCCGGGTGGTGGCGCTCGGCAACGATGGGGATGGCATGGCCCAGACCCCGCAGGGCCGGGTTTTCATACCCGGCACCGTGCCGGGGGACGACGTCCTTCTGGCTGATGAGACTGGCACCCATGCCACGCTGGAGCGGATTGTCACCCCCGGCCCTGACCGCGTGACGCCACCGTGCCACCTGTCCGACGCCTGTGGCGGATGCCGCCTGCAGCATATGGCCCTGCCCGCGATCGCGGCATGGAAAACCGCCCGCGTGGTCGAGGCGCTGCAACGCACCGGATTTACGGATATTCCCACCCCGGCAACCCATCAGGTCGCGCCGTATGGCAGGCGGCGGGTTGACCTGGCCTTCCGCCGTGTGGACCGGCGGATTGTCCTTGGCCTCCATCGCCGTCGTGGCGATGTGGTGGACATGACGCAATGCACGGTGCTGGACCCGGCACTTTTCGCCCTGCTTGCGCCGCTGCGGCAGGTATTGCATTCGCTGCCAGCGGTACATGCGGGGGGCGATGTCCAGATCAATCTGCTCGATAGCGGGCCTGACCTGCTGATCGCGCTGGATGGCACACCCGACGCCAATGACCGGCGTATTCTGGCCCAGTTTGGCAAGAGCCACGGCATCCCGCGCATTTCCCTGCGCGCCCAGCCGCCCGAAACGCTGGCGCTGACCGGGCCGGTCTTTCATCATTTTGATGGCGTGCGTGTTGTTCCCCCGCCCGGCGCCTTCCTGCAGGTGGCACGTGATGGGGAGGCCGCGATCAGGGCCGCGGTTCTGGGTAACCTGCCACGCAAGGGGCTGAAGGCCGGCATCATCGAACTGTACGCGGGCTGTGGCACCCTGTCCTTCGCGCTGGCGGAACACGCCAAGGTCAACGCCTATGAAGGGGATCGCGCGGCTTTCGCATGCCTGAAGCAGGCCAGCGGGGGCACCCGGGTCCTGCCCGCGCTGCGTG
>NZ_BAIO01000652.1 GCF_000613305.1 Komagataeibacter kakiaceti JCM 25156 | reverse complement strand
CGCGCAGTTGCTGCCCGCCATCGGCACGGCATGGCGCGGGCTATGCGCCAGCCACAACCTGCCCATCCCCGCCCCGGAAGTCAGGCCGACCGCGTGATGCCGCCTTTTTCAGGAGGGCGGCGTTTCCTGAAGCTTCCTGAAACAAGCTTCACCAAAAACTTCCGATAATTCGCGAAACTGGCCCCAGCGGGTCAGGACCGCCTGTCCCGGTCCGCCTGAAGGGATTCGACCTGCTGGCGCAGATCCATGATTTCCTGCAACAGGTTTTCCACCGTGCGATTGCCCACGCGCTCGACGGCGTAAAGCGATGTGAACAGCGACATGGCCTGCCGCACCACGGCGGCGTTCTCCCGCCCCAGCGCCTCCAGCCCGCCCGACGTGGCCGATGGGGGCTGGCGGTCCATGAACTCGGCCATCATGCGTTCGAGATAGTCCGAGACCTCGCCCTGCCTGCTTTCGCCATAGCAGCGGATGAGCTGGCGCAGGAAAGCCACCGGCAGCATGGCGCGGCCACGGGTTTCCTCCTCCAGCATGACCTGGGCGAGAACCCCACGGGTTATGTCATCGCCCGTGCGGGCGTCCAGAATGACGAAGGCACGATCCTGCTTGACCATGTCCATCAGGTTCTCAAGCGTGATGTATGCAGAAAGCTCGGTATCGTACAGCCGCCGATTTGCATATTTCTTGATGACAACCGGGGCAGAAGATACCGACAAATGCCTACCTTTCGCATGGATCGGGCGCAGCATACGCCAATCCGCCATGGCCCCCGCGCCCACGGGCCGCGGGCAACGGAGCCATCCATTCATACAGTATAACACACTGGCGGGCCATGCGGTGGATGGTCAATCCAGCCTCCCTGCGCGGGGCGACGCCAGCTTTCCCCCCCTGTAACGCACGTTCCCGCCCTGGGGTTACGGAGCGCCCGCGCCTTGTTTCCCCTGCCTTGCGGCCGTGAATCCGGGGCGGGCAGGTGGCGGGGCATCCGTGCGGCCGCACCGGATCATGACGTATTATGTCAGAACCTGTCCTTCTCTTTGCGTAACCGCGCCAGCGTCGCGACATCGGGCGCGCGCAGGAACGGATTGGTCGCCCGTTCCACCACCAGGCGCACCGGCAGCGTGG
>NZ_BAIO01000653.1 GCF_000613305.1 Komagataeibacter kakiaceti JCM 25156 | reverse complement strand
TACGAAGCCCGACGCTTTGGCGTCCGCTCGGCCATGCCATCGGTAACCGCGCTGCGCAAATGTCCCGACCTTGTATTCGTGCCGCCGCGTTTTGATGTGTACCGCGCCGTCTCCGCGCGGGTGCATGAAATATTTGCCCGCTTCACCCCCCTGATCCAGCCGCTCTCGCTTGATGAAGCCTATCTGGACGTGACCCGGCCCCTGCGGCCCTATCCCTCCACCACCGCTCTTGCCGCGGACATTCGCGCGTTCATCCGGGCCGAAACCGGGCTGACCGCATCGGCGGGTGTGTCCTACAACAAATTTCTGGCCAAGCTGGCCTCGGACTATCGCAAGCCCGATGGCCTGTTCGTGATTACACCCGATATGGGGCCGGATTTTGTGGCCAGCCTGCCGGTGGAGGAATTCCACGGCATCGGCCCGGCCACCGCCGCGCGCATGCATGCGCTGGGCATCCGCACCGGGCTTGACCTGCGCGGGCAGTCCCTGTCGCGGCTGTTGCGGCATTTTGGCAAGGCGGCTGATTTCTATTATGGCATCGCCCGCGGTATTGATGAGCGCCCCGTGGAGCCCAACCGCCCGCGCCGTTCCGTGGGGGGTGAGCGGACCTATGAGGCCGATATTCATGACTGGCCCGCCGCACGGGGCTGCATGACCGCGCTGGCGGAACTGGTGTGGGGCCGGTGCCAGACGCGCCGCCTGACGGGCGTTACCGTGACCATAAAGGTCAAATACAATGATTTCCGGCAGATCGTGCGGGGACGCACGGAAGCCGAACCGGTGCGCGACGCCGCTGATCTCGCGCATCGCGCCATCAATCTTCTGGCCCCGTGTTTTCCGGTTCCGCGTGGTATCAGGCTGCTGGGGGTTACCGTATCGGGACTGCGGCAGGGGGAGGAGATTTCATCTCCACGGCAGCTCATGCTGTTCAGCCAGGGGATGTAACCAGTAGGAAGTTTCTGGTGAAGATTTTTTCAGAAAGCTTCGGGGAACGCCGCCTTTTTGAAAAAAAGGCGGCACCCAAAAACTTTTATCTGTTATGAATTATATAAATTGATTTGTGTCTTTATTGTCGATTGAGAAAATACATTTAAAAAATCAAAAGTTTTTTGGTTCTTTTTT
>NZ_BAIO01000654.1 GCF_000613305.1 Komagataeibacter kakiaceti JCM 25156 | reverse complement strand
GATCAGCGCCGTGAACTCGCCCATGCCCACCTGCCCCGCCAGCATGGCCACCGCCGGGCCGCCACGCTGCACCACGTCTTCCACCGCCGCGCGCTGGGCCAGACGGGCATCGGTTTCCTCGATCAGGGTGAAATGCGGCTGATCGCCGCCTCGACCGGGAACCGCCGCAGCAATGACTGGCAGAACGCATGGATGGTGCCGATGCGCATGCCGCCGGGCAGGTCCAGCACACGGGCGAACAGTTCACGCGCGACACGGCGCGTGTGCTCATCCACGGGGACGGACAGGCGGGCCAGTTCCCCGTCCAGTTCCGCATCGGGCAGCATGACCCACTGGCCCAGGCGGTTCTGCAGGCGGATGGACATTTCCGCCGCCGCCGCCTTGGTGAAGGTCAGGCACAGGATACGGGCGGGGTCGCTGCCGGGCACGCGTGTCGGCGTGCCCTCACGGTCAGGGATCTCACGCGGGAGCATGAGGCGCAGGAGCCGGTCGATCAGCAGCTTGGTCTTGCCACTCCCCGCCGAGGCCGACACGAACACCGAGGCCCGCGGGTCCGAAGCCTGCATCTGGCTGCGGTTCGCAAGGCCGATGGCGTCCGCGCCGCCGCCGGGCATTACGGCGTCGTTCATCCGCCTGTCTCCTCACGCGCCGCACTCCATTCCGCCACCCGCGCCAGATGCGCGTAATCAGCGAAACGCGGCTCCTCCCCGGGAAAGGGATGGGACAGATAGGGCTGGTCCGGGCTGTCATACGCCGTGACCAGCGCGCGCAGCCCCGCCCGGCACCCGGCGATGAGTTCCGCCAGTTCCTCGCCCCGCGCCACTTCCAGCACCTGCGCCGGAACGTGGCCACCGGTCAGCCGCCAGTACACCAGTTCCGCCACCGTGCCCGCGACGGGGGGCGGAAAGCCCCCGCTTTCGATCATCGCGGCCTCCAGCACAAGCTGCGACTGCCAGCCTTCCACCACGCTGCGCCGCGCGGGCAGGGTGCCGGTCTTGTAATCGAACAGGCTCAGCTCCCCATCACCATGCAAGTCGATCCGGTCCGCGCGCCCGCGCAGCGTGAACGGGCCGCCAGGCACATCCTCCAGCCGTATGTGGCCGCTCTGTTCCGTCAGC
>NZ_BAIO01000655.1 GCF_000613305.1 Komagataeibacter kakiaceti JCM 25156 | reverse complement strand
GGGCGGAAATGCTGGCCGAGCTCATGCGCCTGCGCTGGTCCATCGCCGTGGGCGGCACGCATGGCAAGACCACCACCACCAGCCTTGTCGCCGCCGTGCTGGAAGCGGCGAAGCTGGACCCCACGGTCATCAACGGCGGCATCATCGAGGCCTATGGCACCAATACCCGCATGGGATCGGGTGACTGGATGGTGGTCGAGGCCGATGAGAGCGATGGTTCGTTCCTGCGCCTGCCCTCCGTCATTACGGTCGTGACCAACATGGACCCCGAGCACCTGGACCACTGGGGCACGGAAGAGGCCATGCAGGCGGCCTATGACCAGTTCGTGTCCAACATCCCGTTCTATGGCTTCGCGGTACTGTGCATCGACCATCCCGCCGTACAGCAGATGATCCCGCGCCTGTCCGACCACCGGATCGTCACCTACGGTTTCTCGCCCCAGGCGGATGTGCGGGCCGAAAAGGTCATTACCGACAAGCTGGGCGCCACGTTCGAGGTCGTGATCACCAGCCGCAACCGCAACCGTTCGCGCCGGGCGGGGCCGTTCCGCCTGCCCATGCTGGGCCACCACAACGTGCAGAATGCGCTGGCCGCCATCGCCGTCGGCACCGAGATGGAGATAGATGACGCCACCATCCGCTCCGCCTTCGCGGCCTTCCGGGGTGTCAAGCGCCGCTTCACCCGCACGGGGGAGACCGGCGGCATCACCATCATCGACGATTACGGCCACCACCCGGTGGAGATCGCCGCCGTGCTGAAGGCGGCGCGTCAGGCCGGGGCGGGCAACGTGATCGCGGTGGTGCAGCCGCACCGGTACTCGCGCCTCCAGACCCTGTTCAATGAATTCTGCACCTGCATGAACGATGCCGGCACGGTCATCATCGCCGATGTCTATGCCGCCGGTGAAAAGCCCATAGACGGGATCGACCGCGACGCGCTGGTCGAAGGGCTGCGCGAACGCGGGCACCGTTCCGTCGTGCCGCTGCCGGGGCCGGAACATCTGGCCGAAATGATCAATGCCATTGCCCGGCCGGGTGACTTTGTCGTCTGCCTTGGCGCGGGCAGCATCACCAACTGGGCGCAGGCGCTGCCCGCGCAACTGGCGGAGCTTCAGCCC
>NZ_BAIO01000656.1 GCF_000613305.1 Komagataeibacter kakiaceti JCM 25156 | reverse complement strand
TGGCGTCATGCTGACCATCTGGTGGGCGGGGAGCGTTCATGGCTGATCATCGATGATACCTCCCTTCCAAAAAGGGAGAACATTCTGTTGGCGTAGCGCCCCAATATGCTTCGACCCTGGGCAAGAAAGCGAATTGTCAGACACTGGTGTCCGTGACACTGGCTTCGCGTGAAGTGCCACTGATGCTGTCACTCCGTCTGTTCCTGCCCGATATCTGGACAGCAGATCCGGCACGCCTGAATCGGGCTGGTGTTCCACTGGAACATCAGGGCTCCAGGACCAAACCGGAGATGGCGATCGAAGAGATTGATCGCCTCTGTGCCGCAGGTGTCCGTTTTGGCTGTGTTCTTGCGGATGCCGGTTATGGCCTGTCCGCCCCGTTCCGTCAGGCCCTGAGTGCGCGGGGCCTGCGCTGGGCAGTCGGGATACCACGCCATCAGAAAGTCTATTCCACCGATGTGGAGCTGGTGTTTCCGGCCAGAAAGCGCGGCCCATCCCGGATGCATCCGGTACCGGACCAGCAATCTGTCCCTGCCCATAAGATACTGGAAACTGCAACATGGCGCAGGGTCAGTTGGCGTCGCGGGACCAAAGGTGGCCTGGCGGCCCGCTTTGCAGCCATGCGGATACGCGTTGCAGATGGTCCAGCCCAGCGTATCGGTGGCCGGACGGCCCAGCATATGCCCGGGGAGGAAGCCTGGCTGATTGGCGAGCACCGTTCCACTGGAGAACGGAAATACTATCTGTCCAACCTGTCTGCCGACTCCTCCCTCAGGCTACTGGCCGCTGCGATCAAAGCCCGATGGGTCTGCGAGCAGGCGCATCAGCAACTCAAGGAGGAACTGGGCCTCGATCACTTTGAGGGGCGATCATGGACAGGCCTGCACCGACACGCCCTAATGTCCATGATGGCCTACGCCTTTCTCCAGTCCCGGCGCCTCACGGCGGTCGGGCGGAAAAAAAAGAGTCACCGGCCCACCACCACAGCCCAGTCTGCCAGCAATACGACAGGCCATTCTTGATCGCATCCTGCGACCACCCATCGGGCAATGCCCCCACTGTGGAAACCTTCTACTCCAGACCTCGCAACACATTCTGCCAAAGTAGTGCTA
>NZ_BAIO01000657.1 GCF_000613305.1 Komagataeibacter kakiaceti JCM 25156 | reverse complement strand
GATTCCATGTGGAAAGCTTGAGGCTGCCGCCGCGCACGGGCGCTGGCGGGCAGGGCCAGAAACATGGACAGGCATAATGTCCCCACCACCGCCCGCCGCTGGCTTCAGGCCGTGGCGGGCCTGCCGGCCTGCGCCTGAAGGGCCGCGATGGCTTCATCCACATGGATGAACCTGCGGGATGTTTCATCCAGCACCACGACTTCCCCGCTTGCGATATCATAGAACCATCCCTGCAACGTCAGGGTGCCACGGGCAACCCCTGCCGCCACGGCGGGATGTGTGCGCAGATGCGCGATCTGGAGCTGTACGTTCTGTTCGGACAGGCTGCGCACGGTGGCCGGGCCTGCGTCCGATGCCTCCAGAACGGCGCGCGCGGCTTCGGCATTGCGCAGCCAGCTTGCCACGGTGGGCATCTTGTTCAGCTTGCTCGGGTCGGGGTCCAGCAGGGCCTGCATCGCGCCGCAGTTGGAATGACCGCAGACGATGATGTGCGAAACCTTGAGCGCGCTGACGGCGTATTCGATGGCGGATGACACGCCGCCCAGCATTTCCCCATAGGCGGGCACGATATTGCCGATGTTGCGCAGCACGAACAGGTCGCCCGGCTGGGTCTGGGTAATCATGCTGGGGTTCACCCGGCTGTCGGCGCAGGCGATGAACAGCGTATCGGGGGACTGGCTTTCGGCCAGGCTGGCGAACAGTTCACGGTTCTGGGGAAATACTTCCGTATTGAAGCGCTCTACACCGCGCAGGAGATCAATAAGGGTATCCCGGGCAGTATTGGTATCGGCCATCGTAAAATCCTGTCACCTGAATATCCAGACATGGGGGAGAAACCACGTTGCGCAACAGAACTGGCGCGGCACCCGGTGGTCCGGTCTGGATCTTTCTCCGTCTATATCATGGAAACACCTGCCGACCACAAATGTTTCTCAGACATGTATGATAGAAATACTAAGTAACTGCAATATAGTTAATAAATATTCACTTTCTGTATTGAAGCATTGCGGGGGCGGGTGCGTACAGCACAACGGCGCGACCAGGCCGCGCCGTTGCATGTTACCGAGATGGCGGGATACGGCCCGATCAGGCCCCGGCCGCCTGCCGCAGGG
>NZ_BAIO01000658.1 GCF_000613305.1 Komagataeibacter kakiaceti JCM 25156 | reverse complement strand
CCCGCCCGCCCGACGAATTCAGGCCCGAGGGTTGGCGCGCTCATGCGGGGTGTCCTGCGGGGCTCAGGCGGCGGGGCGGGCGATGTGGCGGTAGTTGAGCTGGCCGATCAGCCGCCCCAGTGTCGCGGGGAGTTCGCCGCGTACGACCACCATGTCCAGCATGCCATGTTCAAGCAGGTATTCCGCGCGCTGGAAGCCTTCGGGCAGTTTCTCGCGCACGGTATCCTCGATCACGCGCTGCCCCGCGAAGCCGATCAGGGCATTGGGTTCGGCGATCTGCACATCCCCCAGCATGGCGAACGAGGCCGAGACGCCCCCCGTGGTGGGGTTGGTCAGCACCACCAGATAGGGCAGGCCCGCTTCCTTGAGCATTTCCACCGCGACCGTCGTGCGCGGCATCTGCATGAGGCTGATCATGCCTTCCTGCATGCGCGCGCCGCCCGAGGCGGTGAACACGACCAGTGGTGACTGCTGGAGAATGGCCAGGCGCGCGGCGGCAAGAAAGGCCTCGCCCAGCGCCGCGCCCATCGTGCCCGCGATGAATTCGAACGCCATGACGGCCACGACCGCGTTATGGCCGCCGATCCGCCCATGCGCCACGGCCATGGATTCATCGAGGTGGGATTTGGCGCGCTCATCCTTCAGGCGGTCGGTATAGCGCTTGCGATCGCGGAAGGAGAGGGGATCGACCGGCGCTTGGGCAGTTCGATGCGGGTGTATTCCCCGTTGTCAAACGTCCATTCCAGCCGTTCGGGCACGCTGGCGCGCATGTGGTGGCCGCAATGCGGGCACACGTTCATGGCTTTCAGCAGATCCTTGGTCAGGATCATCTGCTCGCACGATTCGCAGTTGGTCCACAGATTGTCCGGCACTTCCCGCTTGAGCAGGCCGCGGATCTTGGGGCGGACATATTCGGTCAGCCAGCTCATATTGCCTCTCCCTGGTCGCGTCTGGGCGCCTGTTCAATACAGGCAGATGGATGATTGGGCCAGATTGTCATTTACTTCCGTACCGCATGCACCGCATCGGCCAGCGTGCGCAACTGCGCCAGCACGCGCGGCACGGTCTGCTCGGTGGCGCGCCCCGCGTCATCCAGCGTGCCCTCAAGCGT
>NZ_BAIO01000659.1 GCF_000613305.1 Komagataeibacter kakiaceti JCM 25156 | reverse complement strand
CAGTACGGTGACGTTCTCCCGCCTGACCCCCGTGCAGATCGAGGCGCTGGTCACGGCCGGGGACTGGCACGACAAGGCGGGCGGCTACGCCATACAGGGGCATGCGGCGGCCTTCGTACGGTTCCTGTCGGGCAGTTACACGGGTATCGTGGGCCTGCCCCTGTTCGAGACCGCCCAGATGCTGCGCGGGCAGAAGGGGAACTGGCTCCGTTGAACACGCGCATCTGCGCCAGCAGCGGGCCGGGGGAAATCCGCATTGCCGTAACCGGCAATGGCCTGCTGCGGGATTTCGCCCTATGGCGACCCGACATGGCCGATGGGGTGGGCGATATCTATCGCGCACCCGTCAGCGCCCATGTCCCCGCCCTTGGGGGCACCTTCATCGCCCTGCCCGGACAGGAACAGGCGGGTTTCCTGCCTGATTCCGAAGGGCTTGGCCCCCTGACACAGGGGCAGAACGTTCTTGTCACCGTCACCCGCAGCGCGCAGGGCGGCAAAGGCGTGCGACTGGGCGCGCGCAACCTGCCCTCCAACCTGCCTGGCGGCGCTGAACCCAGGCTGCTGCGGCGCGGGCCGACACCGCTGGAACGGCTTGCCCACCAGTATCCCGATGCGCCGATCGTGATTGATGACGCGCATGTCGCGACCCTGATACCGGCCACCCTGCACCCCCGGATCACGCGCGCCACCTCCGCGTTTGACAGTGAACTGCGCGCACTGGCCGATGCGCTGGAAGACCCCGTCGTGGCGCTGCCCGGCGGCATGTCGGCCAGCATTACCCCCACCCCGGCGCTGGTGGCGATCGACATGGATGGCGGGGCCACCAGCGCGGACAGACGCCCCAAGCAGACCGCCCAGTTCGCCGCCAACCGCGACGCCCTGCCGGATCTCCTGCACCAGTTGCGGCTGCGGAACCTGTCGGGTGCGATTATCGTGGATGTGGCCGGTCTCGCCATACGCAAGCGCCGGGCGCTGGGGGAGACGATCGGGGCGGCGCTGGCGCATGATCCGCTGCGGCCACGCTTTCTGGGGTTTACGGCGCTGGGTCTGGCCGAGATCGTGCGGCCGCGCGTGCATCCGCCGCTGCATGAACTCTTCCACTC
>NZ_BAIO01000660.1 GCF_000613305.1 Komagataeibacter kakiaceti JCM 25156 | reverse complement strand
GCCGCGTCATCCCCGCAGGCCAGCGTGGGATGGGTCGCGCCGAACAGGCCCGTGGCGTTCGCGCTGGCCGACAGGCACATGAGCAGACAGGCAGTGGCCCATACGCGCATGGTCATCTTTATCCTTCCGGTCTGGGAGTTGGCTGGTGCAGACCCGGGGTTTCGGAAAACCGAGAGATATGAGGTGCAGGCGCCGATATGCAGAATGCATCTCTTTTTGTAAACAGACTTTATCCGGTCCTGTATGCTCCGTCGCGGTGTGGCGCAACGGGTGGGCGGCGAAAGGCGGCATGTTCCTGCCGGGTAGCTGCCCCCATATCCATCTTATGGTGATGTTCATGAACTTCGCGGATGTTCATCTGGTCATGTTGGAAGGCAGGTGCGGATGACTGAGCGTTTTGCAATCGTGCTGGCACGCCATCCCGCCGTTACCGGTGTGGAGGGCCTGTGCTACGGCCAGCGCGACGTGACCCTGGCCCATGGCTGGGAACGCATGGCCGATGGCCTGCGTACCGTCATGCAGGGCGTGGGGTGCCGGGTTCTGTTCTCATCTCCCGCCCGGCGCTGCCAGATGGTCGCGGAGCGCGTGGCGCGATTCATGGATCTGGATGTGCGGATCGATTCACGTCTGCGTGAAATCAGCTTCGGGGAGTGGGAGGGACGCCCATGGGCGCATATCCCCCGCACGGCACTTGACGCATGGGCCGCCGATGTCAGCGGCTTCACCCCGCCGGGGGGGGGAAAGCGGTCTCGACCTGCGGGCGCGGGTGGGGTGTTTCTGGGCGGATATGCAGCGCCGCGGGCAGTCCTGCGCGGTCATAACCCATGGGGGGCCGCTACGCCTCATGCAGGGCATGGCCCATGGCATGCCCGGCAGCCTGCTCGCGCCCTCGCCCCCCATGGGGTCGGTCCGGGTCGTGGAACAGGAAGATGGCGTGTTCAGCACAGGGCGGTCAGAACCGCGCATTCCGTCACGACTGCCGTTGCACCAAGAACATCTCCGGTCTGGCCACCGATCTGCCATCGCGCCAACGCGCACATGACCATCGTGGCCATGGCCGCCACCACCCGGCAGTGAGCAGGCGCGGGCCGGCAGCA
>NZ_BAIO01000661.1 GCF_000613305.1 Komagataeibacter kakiaceti JCM 25156 | reverse complement strand
CTGCGGTTGGCAGAACTGCCCGGGCACGCCCGTTGCGGATTGCGGCGGCCTGCATGCTGCCGGTGGCGGCAAGCCTGCTGGCCTTTGCCACGCCGGACCTCATGTTCCGCCTGCAAGCCGATTATTACACGAAAACCGGCGAAACCCGCACGGTCAGCCTGTCGGACGGAACGGCGGTGACCCTGGCCGGTCATTCCGCCATCGCCGTGCATTATTCGGGTAGGGAACGGGGGGTTACGCTGCTGGCTGGCGAGGCGTTTTTCAATGTCGTGCATGACGGAAAACGTGGCTTTGCCGTCAGGGCAGGGAACGTGATGACGCGCGATATTGGCACCGCCTTTGATGTACAGATGGCCGACCCCCATGTCACCGTTGCCGTGCGCGAGGGGATTGTGAGCGTATCCCGCCAGTCCGACCCCGCCCTACGCCTGACCGCCGGCCAGACATGGGCGGTCGACCAGCACACGGGGCAGGCCCATCGCGGCACGATCGACCCGGAGGATGTCGGTTCATGGCGGTCAGGGCAGATGGTACTGAACGACGTCCGGTTTTCTGACGCAGTCGCGGTGCTGGGACGCTACTATCCGGGCACCATCGTAACCCATGGTCTTGAGCACGACACCATCCCGGTAGGGGGCGTGTATGACCTGCATCACCCCCGGGAGGCGCTGGAAGCCCTGTGCGCGCTGCATGGCAGCAGGCTTGTCGCGCTCCCTGCAGGCTTCACCCTGGTGCTGGCAGACCACAAGACGCCCTGACAGGCCATCAGGTTTTTGCATCGGAACATAAAAAAGTTCCGCCAGCCCGTTAAAAAAAAATCGTCTCAGCGGACATGAATATACGCGAATGCAATTCGTTTGCATTTTCTGCAACCGTCCGCCCGTGAGACCTGACCATGCCGTGTGTTTTTCCGCCATGCCGCCGCAATCGCATCCGGCCTTCCCGGAGCAGCCTGCTCACGGGTACTTCCGCATTGATGCTCGTCATGTGGGCCGCCACGGGCCATCATGCCGTAGCGGCACCGGTTGAGGGCGGCGTGGCCGTCCCGCCATCACCGGCACAGCCCTTCAGCATTCCCGCCCAGCCGCTGG
>NZ_BAIO01000662.1 GCF_000613305.1 Komagataeibacter kakiaceti JCM 25156 | reverse complement strand
GCCTTCGGTCGTGACTTCCTGCCGCCGCTCGGGCACCAGG
Source organism: Komagataeibacter kakiaceti JCM 25156 (assembly GCF_000613305.1). Next base: position 1,051 of record NZ_BAIO01000662.1, on the reverse strand, counting down.
CAGCACGCATGCGGGCGCAGGCGGGTGGCGATGGCGGTCATTTCCTCCGTCGCGGCCATTTCCATGTTCAGCGGAATCGCCAGTTCGGCGCGCAGGCGTTCAAGATCGGCGTCACGGATATGGCGGCGGTCCTCGCGCAGGTGGGCGGTAATGCCATCCGCGCCCGTGTCCTGCGCCAGCAGCGCGGCCCGCACCGGGTCGGGGTGGGGGCCGCCGCGCGCGTTACGCACCGTGGCGACATGGTCGATATTCACGCCCAGCCGGATCGGGGCGGGAGGGGATGCGCTCATGACCTGTTCCTGTGTTCGGCCATCCGGGTGGCCATGTGCAGCGCCGCGACAAGGCTGGACGGATCGGCCAGCCCCCGGCCCGCGATGTCGAACGCGGTGCCGTGATCGGGTGATGTGCGGATGATGGGCAGCCCCAGCGTGGCGTTGACGCCCTGCGTCATGTCGATGGTCTTGAGCGGGATCAGCGCCTGATCGTGATACATGCACATCGCCACATCGTAACGCGCGCGGGCGGCGGGGGTAAACATGGTGTCGGGCGGCCAGGGGCCGGTCACGTCCATGCCATCCGCGCGCAGGGCGTCGATGGCGGGCTGGATGATGGTCTGTTCCTCCGTGCCCATGGTGCCGCCTTCGCCCGCATGCGGGTTCAGCCCCGCAATGGCCATGCGGGGGGACGCAATGCCAAAATCGCGGCGCAGGGCGGCATAGGTCGTGCGGGTGGCGGCGATGATGCGGGCGGTGTCCAGTTCATCCAGCGCCCGGCGCAGGCCGACATGGATGGTGACGGGCACCACGCGCAGTTCCGGGCAGGCCAGCATCATCACCTCGCGCCCCGGCACGTTGCACAGGGCGGCGAGGTATTCCGTATGGCCGGGATAGGCGAACCCGGCCTTTTTCAGCACGATCTTGCTGATGGGGCAGGTCACCACGCCCGCCGCCTGGCCGTTGCGCGCCAGTTCCACCGCGCGGGCGATGCTGGCGGTAATGGCGCCGGCGTTGCGGCTGTCCGGCTGTCCGGGACGGGGCGGGATGTCCAGCGT
>NZ_BAIO01000663.1 GCF_000613305.1 Komagataeibacter kakiaceti JCM 25156 | reverse complement strand
AGAGTCAGCAGCAGTCATCCGGCCCGGCTGTCTGGCCGGTCTGGATGGCGGTGTCACGCAGCAGCCGCCAGTCCTGTTCCGATGCGACGCTGACCGCGCCGATAATGGTATCCGAATGCCCGGCCGGGTATTTCGTCAGCGCCTGCACCGATACGTGGGCCCCCGCGGCGAAGGGATCGAACAGGCCGATCCCCCATGTATTGTCCACGATCAGGCGCGCGCCGATGCTGGCGGCAAGGCGGCCGAGCATGGGGATGTCCTGCACCTCGAACGAATGGCTGCCGGGGCTTTCGGCATAGATGACGCGGGTGGTGGGGCGGACCAGGGCGCGCAGGTCATCTTCATCCGCCAGCGGGGGGAAATAGGTCACCTCCACCCCGAAACGGCGCAGCACCCTGTCCGCGAAGCGGCGGGTGGGGCCGTACACGGAATCGGACAGCAGGCAGTGATCGCCCGCGCTGACATAGGCCAGGAACGGCAGCGCGCACCCCGCCAGCCCCGATGGCACGATCTGCCCGTACCTGCCGCCATCAATTTCGGCAATGGCCTGTTCCAGCCGGTGCTGCACCGGCGTGCCCATGGCGCCATAGATCAGTTCATCATCATACCGGCGCTGCCCGGCGGCATCCATCGCCTCAAGGCTGGAAAACAGCACGGTGGAGCCACGGGTCACCGGCGGGTTGACGAAAATGCCCGCCCCGCCTTCCGGCCTGTCGCGCCCGACCTGCACAAGCCGGGTGGACAGGTCGCGCCAGCCGCGCACCACGCTTTCCATCAGGGCCGCGGGCACTGCCGCCACGGGATTGGTCATGTCTGTCATCCGCCCCTATGCGCCGATCACGATGGGCGAACCCGGCGTGGACGCCCATTCAGCCCATGACCCGTCATAGACGGCGGCGGCCCCGGCTCCCATACCCACACTCGCCAGCCCCAGCGCGATTACGCAGGCTGTCATGCCGCTGCCGCATGAGCAGGTGACGGCGGTGGTGCCATTCACCCAAGTGCGGTGAACATCTCCTTCAGCGTATCGGCGGGCAGGAAGCGGCCACTGTCGTCAAGCAGTTCGGTATAGGCAGGCTGCGCG
>NZ_BAIO01000664.1 GCF_000613305.1 Komagataeibacter kakiaceti JCM 25156 | reverse complement strand
CATAGCGCGTCGGCTCACCACGCAGGCCGATCCACCGTTCCCCCGTAACCGGCTGGTCGATCACGCCCAGCAGGGGCGTGTTCCCATGCAACAGGGCGATCAGCGTGCCAAAGGTTGGCCGTCCGGTCAGGAAGGCGCGCGTGCCATCCACCGGGTCGATCACCCAGCGATAGGGGCTTTCTCCACCCTCAAGGCCGAATTCCTCGCCCATTATGCCAAAACCGGGCAGGCGTTCGGACAGCACGGCCCGAATCGCGCGTTCCGCCGTGCGGTCGGCCACGGTCACGGGGCTGCTGTCGCCCTTGTCATCCGCCGCGATGCCACGGCGGAAGAAGGGCAGCACGACCGTCCGCGCCACATCGGCCGCCGCATGGCGGCTCCAGCACGTCATCACGCGCGAACCCGGCGGGCAGGGTGGGCATCACGGCGTTTCCGCATGCAGGGAACGCAGATAGGCGATCAGATCCGCCCGATCCGTTTCCGACGCGATGCCGGGAAAGGACATCTTGGTGCCCGGCGCGTAATCGGACGGACCGGCAAGCCAGGCGGACAGGGTCGCGTTGGTCCATGTCTCGTCCTTGTGCGCCTTCAGCGCCTCGGAGAATTCGTAGCCCGGAATATCGCCCACATGCGTGCCGAACACGCCAAACAGGTCCGGCCCGATAAAGGAGGGGCCATTCGGGGCGAGGCTGTGGCACATGGTGCATTGCCGCTCGGCAATGGCGCGTCCCTTTTCCACGCTGGCTTTCGCTACAAGATCATCAATGGAAGCCCCCGCCGGCGCCGCCGGATGGGGAATGGGCCACGTCGGGCTTCGCGGGCAGCGGTTCCGGCACCGCCGTATGGGCGACACCCCAGCTTGCCCCTACCGCCAGCGCGGCGATGAGGCAGGCCGCCCCGATCTGGTTTAGGCTGGCACTGTTCATGGAATCTGGTGTCCTTCCCATACGGTTGCATGAAGACCACTCCTTACCTAGACTGCCGCGCGCTGTGTGAAGCATGCCGGGCAGCGGGCGGCCCCTGCCGCCGCCACAGATTACGGATGGCCCAGACCCAGATCCCATGAAGCCCATTGTTCTG
>NZ_BAIO01000665.1 GCF_000613305.1 Komagataeibacter kakiaceti JCM 25156 | reverse complement strand
CCACGACCGATGCCCCGGGCGTGGTTGGCGCACGGGGTACGGATGCGGCTATCGGGCTGGACCGTTACTGGCGCGACGCCCGCACGCTGTCCGTGCATGATCCGGTGGACTGGAAGAACGCGGAAGTCGGCCGCCACCTGTTGACGGGATGGGAACCGGAACCCGGTCTGTACCAGTAGGCGCGCTGAAGCGTGATGATGATATAAGTGGCTGTGTAAAAAGCAGCTTCCAGGTTCCTCTTCTTTTTCCGGAGAAAAGGACGCACAAAGACTTCTGTTCCTTGCCCCGGATCATGGGCCCGCGCTCAGGCGGCGGTGGCCTGACGGGGCCGTAACCGTGAATGATATGGACATAGCCATGCCCCGACCCGCCATAGCCATTATCGCAACCGGTGGCACCATCGCCCGGCAGGCCACGGACCCGCGCGATACGGTCGATTATGCCGAGATCGGCACCAGCCTTGGCGGCGATGACCTGCTGAATGCGTTGCCAGCGGATGCGCGGGCGCGTTTTGCGGTGCGCGGCATCACCTTTTCAGGCTGTGACAGCGTGGAGATGACCCTGCCACGCTGGTTTGCCCTGGCCGATCTTGTCCGCGCGACGGTCGCCGCACAGCCGGAACTGGCGGGTATCGTCATTACGCACGGTACTTCCTCATTGGAGGAGGCGGCGTGTTTTCTCGATCTGGTGCTGGATGTGCCCTGTCCCGTCGTGATCGTGGGCGCGCAGCGCCCCGCAAGCGCGATCAGCGCGGATGGGCCGGCCAATCTGTACGCGGCCCTGCTGGTGGCCTCGGCCCCGCAATCCGCGGGGCGGGGCGTGCTGGTGGTGGCCAATAACGAAATCCATGCCGCCCAGGAAGTGACCAAGGCCGCGACCTACCAGCTTGAAACCTTCCGCTCCCCCGATTTCGGCCCCCTTGGCATGGTGGAGGCGAACCGGGTCTTCTTCGGGCGCACTACCGGCTACCGCAGGCATGTCGGGGCGCTGGAGTACCATGCGGGCGCTGACATTCCGCGCGTGGATATCTGTTACAGCCATGCGGGGGCGGATGGCGTGGCGGCGCGGGCTTTCGTGGCGGC
>NZ_BAIO01000666.1 GCF_000613305.1 Komagataeibacter kakiaceti JCM 25156 | reverse complement strand
CCAAGGAAATACAGGACTCGCACGCCCGCATTTCCATGCTGACCGACAGCATCCGCAAGCTCGATCTGGAACTGCGCGACAGCCGCGCCCATAACGCGGCCCTGCGTTCGGAACTGTACCAGACGCAGCAGGCCCGCGCGGAAACGCAGGTGGCGCTGTCCATCGTGCAGAAACAGACCCGCCAGCCCGTCCGCCGCTCGGGCCTGCTGGTGGCCATCGCGCTGGGGCTGCTGACCGGTGTCGCCCTGACCGAAGCATGGCATACGCTTGTATCAAGCAGCCCGGCGCAGGCCAGCGCCACCTACCCGCCGGTACATCATGACGGGCAGGCCTGGCTTCTGCCCGCGCCCCTTTCCCTCCATCATTCCGGAAACATGCTGTCATGACCGCATCCCCCTCCCCCACACTGGCACGGCATGACCTGATCGCCCGCTTCACGGAAATCGTGGGGCCGACCGGCATCCTGACCGAGGCTGCGGATACGGCCCCCTTCTGCACCGACTGGCGCGACCTGTACCATGGCCGCGCGCTGGCCGTACTGCGCCCGGCCGATACCGAAACGCTGGCCCGCATCGTGCGCCTGTGCGTGGAACATGACGTGCCCATGGTGCCGCAGGGCGGCAACACCAGCATGGTGGGAGGCGCCACGCCCGACGCCAGCGGGCGGGAGGTTGTCATCTGCCTGTCGCGCATGAACCGTATCCGCAACATCGACCCGCATGACCTGACCATGGAAGTGGAGGCCGGCGTGACGCTGAAGGCGGCGCAGGAAGCGGCGTGGGAGGCGGGATTCATGCTGCCGCTGTCCATCTCGTCCGAAGGCTCGGCGCAGATCGGCGGCGTGCTGGCCACCAACGCGGGGGGCAACAACACGCTGCGCTACGGCAATGCGCGCGAGTTTGTCCTTGGCCTTGAGGCGGTCATGCCCGATGGCGGCGTGTTCCACGGCCTGCGCCGCCTGCGCAAGGACAATACCGGCTACGCGCTGCGGCAGTTGCTGGTGGGGTCGGAGGGGACGCTCGGCTTCATCACCACCGCGATCATGCAGCTCTACCCCCAGCCGCGCGAGATCGTGGCCG
>NZ_BAIO01000667.1 GCF_000613305.1 Komagataeibacter kakiaceti JCM 25156 | reverse complement strand
CGCTTCCTGCCGGATGCGGGCCATGCGCGCGCGCGCCGAAAGGTGGATGCTGCCGCCATCGGGCGCAATATCCCCCGCGATGGCGGCCAGAAGTGTCGATTTGCCCGCCCCGTTGCGGCCCACCAGGCCGATCTTGCGGCCCGGATCAATGCTCAGGCTGGCCCCGTCAAGCAGGGTGCGGCCTGCGATGCGCAGGGTCAGATCAGATATGACAAGCAGGCTCACGGGCGGGAAACTCCGGCAATATGGGGGACATGGCTGGTTTCGTGCGGGTTGTACCTACCAGTCCGTGGCGATATGCTCTAGATGGCCCTTGTAAGGTGATGTCGGTCCGTGACCAATGCCGGACCGACAGATTTCCGAACCTGTTTGAAAGGAGCTGTCCCATGGCAGTTGAACGTACCCTCTCCATCCTGAAGCCTGATGCGACCCGTCGCAACCTGACCGGCAAGATCAATGCCGTGTTCGAGGAACATGGCCTGCGCATCGTGGCGCAGAAGCGCATCCAGCTGACCCCGGCCACCGCCGGCGCGTTCTACGCGGTGCACAAGGAACGCCCGTTCTACAACGATCTGGTGTCCTTCATGATCTCCGGCCCGGTTGTGGTGCAGGTGCTCGAAGGCGAGAACGCCGTGACCAAGAACCGCGATGTGATGGGCGCCACCGACCCCAAGAAGGCCGAAGCCCACACCATCCGCGCGAAGTTCGCTGAAAGCATCGAGGCGAATTCCGTCCACGGTTCCGACAGCTGGAAAATGCGAAGAACGAAATCGCGTTCTTCTTCGCCGGTACCGAAATCCTGCCCTGATCCGGGCGGACTGGATGCCGGGTGGGGCCTGTGGCCTCACTTCTGAAAAAAGCTGGCTTCGCGCCAGCTTTTTTTATGTCCCGCGCATCATGTCCGAAGCAGGCTTTCAGACAGACAGCAGGCAGTCGGTCCCGCATGGCCGGGCGGCGGCTTCGGGGGCCAGCACGCGCAGCAGGGCGGCGGGGTAGAGCCTGTGTTCCTGCCGCAAGACGCGCGCGGCCAGCACATCAGGCGTGTCATCCGGCAGCACGGGCACGGCGGCCTGCC
>NZ_BAIO01000668.1 GCF_000613305.1 Komagataeibacter kakiaceti JCM 25156 | reverse complement strand
CCATCCCCCGTGCCGCAGCCCGCCACCAGCACGCGCAGCGGCAGGGAGCGGGGGCGGGTCGCGCCGAATACCCAGTAATCGATCTCACGCAGGTGGCTGGGACTGCCGATCAGCAGCCTGCCCTTCTCCTCACGCGGGTCGCGGGCGGGATAGGGGTAATGCTCGTACTGGGCCTGCAGGCCCGCGTCACGCGCATCCCCGGTACGGGTGGCGTCGCATTCATGGCTGGTCATGATACGGGCCTCAGCGCGGCAGCAGCCTGCCGCGCTGCCATGCCTCGGCGGCGGCTTCGGCGCTCATGCCGTCATGGCGCATGGCGTGGTCCAGCGCGCTCACCACCTTGTTGCCCAGTGTCAGTTCATCCAGTTCGTCCAGCAGGTCCGAATCCATATCCGCGCGGATGGCCGAACGGATCAGGATACGGGCCTCCTGTTCCGCGCCGCAGGCGGATTTCGGGTCTTCAAGCTGGATCAGGCGGCTGCCGTAATGCAGGAAGGAAGGCTGCCATGTGGGAATGATTTCGGGCAGGCCCTTTTCCAGCACATGCGCCGCATGTGCGAACGCCTCCGCATCGGGGCGGGTGGCGATGGTATAGCCCGCTTCCGTCAGGTCATAGGTCGCCACGACCTGCCGGACGCGATCCAGGACCGAGGCCGGAGCCACGATTTCGCGCCCCATGGCGTCACCCGCCGCCGCCAGTTCCGCAAGCGACGTGATGCCGGTTCCCGCCGCGTCGGGCACGCAGCAGCCAAAGGCGGGACGGTACAGCTGCCCGAACGCCTGCATGCCCAGATCGGGGGCGAGGAAGGCGGCATCCACCTCCGGCAGCCAGGCGGAAACGAACAGGTCCACATCGCCACGGCGCATATGCTCCGCCATTTCCGCGCGCGGGGCCACGACATATTCTATTTCAAGCTCATAGGCTTCCAGCACGCGGGCCACGGCGGCGGCGGACGCCTGCTGCACGGTCGTGTCCAGATGCCCGAGGGTCACGGTTGTCATGTCATTTCATTCCTTGATGGGGAGGGATCCGGCCTGTCAGCCCTGCGGCTGGGGGGGGCTGCGGGCGCACCGGCC
>NZ_BAIO01000669.1 GCF_000613305.1 Komagataeibacter kakiaceti JCM 25156 | reverse complement strand
CGAACAGGAACTGCCACGCCAGCGGGTCGAAATACCAGCCATCGGGGTCCAGCCAGTTGGGGAAGTTGAGCCGGGGATTGACATTGACCACCAGCCACACGGTCCCGCTCAGGCCCAGCACCACGCTGGTCCCCGCCCCGCGCAGCAGCGCGTATAACGGCGCGAACCCCACAAGCAGCACGATATAGAGCGGCAGGATGTTCAGGTTGCCCGGCAGCGCCACCAGCGAGAGCACCCGCCAGACCGAATCCAGCCCATGCGCCAGTTCGGGTTCAAGAAAATCGACCGGCACGGGCCAGAAATGCCGCCAGATGCGAATGGTGGAGACACAGACCACCACCAGCATGATCTGGTATGCGTAAAGCTGCCAGCACCGCCGCCCGATGCGCATCAGGACCGTGGCGACGGGCCGGGTGCCAAAGGCCCGGCCATAGGCCAGCCAGGAGGCGTAGCCCGCCAGCAGCACGAACACCTCCGCCGCGTCGGCAAAGCCGATATTGCGCATGGTGAAACGGTTGAGCACATCCTGCGGAATATGATCGACGCACATCATGAGCAGCGCCACCCCACGCAGGGCGTCAACCCTGTGGTCCCGCCGATGATGGGACGCGGCCCGTGACGTGGAATTGCCCATTATGGTCCCTGCCTGCCTGAATACGCGCATGATAGCCATTCACATCATGCGATGGGGAAGCGTAAAGCAGCAAACCGGGCCACGCGCCATTCTTCCACCGCAGGGACGGCGCGCATGCAGCGCATACGCGGGCATGCCCGCGCCACGGTTTCATGACTCGACCACACTCCCCTGCACCTTTTATACCCGCAGGGGCGACAGAGCAGGAAACGCACCACCATGACCAACCCCGACAGGACAACCATCGAGACCGTGCTGCAACAGGTCCATACGGCAGACAAATCCACCAGCGTGGCGAAGCTGGGCAGTCTGGACGCCTTCATGGTGCGTGACGGGGTGCTTCACGTCGCCATCGCGACGGACCGCGCGCGCGCGGTGGACCTGCAACCCCTGCTGCCTGAACTGGAACGTGCCCTGATGGCGGCGGTTCCCGGCTG
>NZ_BAIO01000670.1 GCF_000613305.1 Komagataeibacter kakiaceti JCM 25156 | reverse complement strand
TGGGCCGGGGGTGCTCGCCGCCCTGCTGTGCGCCGGGCTTCTGGGCACGCCGGGCCTGTTTTCCGGCCCTGCGTGGCCGCTTTCGCCCATCGGGGCGCGTGATGTGGGGCTGAGCCTGTTCGGGCGCTACGTGCTGATGGTCGAACTGGCGTCATTCCTGCTTCTTGCCGGTCTTGTCTCGGCTTTTCACATCGGGCGCAACCGTGTGGAGGACCGCTGACATGCCTGCCCTTTCCCTCAATGAAAGCCTGATTTTCGCCAGTCTGCTCTTTTCCGTGGGGCTTGCCGGGGTGCTGGCGCGGCGCAACCTCGTGTTCATGCTGATGTCGCTCGACATCATGCTCAATGCCACGGCCCTGCTTTTCGTCGCCGCGGGCGCGCGCTGGCATGACGCAGCGGGGCAGGTGATGTTTCTCATGATCCTGGCGCTCGCCGCCGTGGAAACGGCGGTGGGGCTTGCATCATCCTCTGCCTGCATGCCCGTGGCCGCCCCACGCTCGACGCCGATACCGGCAACCTTCTGCGAGGATAGGATCATGGCCGCCCTTTTCCTCCCCCTGCTCGTGCTCTGCCCGCTTGCGGCCGCCCTTGTCGTGTTCGTGTCCGCTGGCCACCTGTCCGCGCGTGGCGTGGGGTGGGTGGCGTGCGGTGGCGTGGGGCTGGGTGCCTGTATCAGCATCATGCTGGCCGCCATGCTGCTGTCAGGCCCACCGGGCGGAATATTGCACGCCAGTCTGTGGGAGTGGGTGCATGTTCCCGGTTTTTCGGCGGATATTGCTTCATGCTGGACCGGCTCTCCTTGGTCATGATCCTTGTCGTCACGGTCGTGGGTCTGCTGATCCATGTCTATGCCGTGCGGTACATGGCGGGGGATCCGGGCCTTGCGCGCTTCTTTGGGTGCATGACCCTGTTCGTGGCCGCCATGCTTGTGCTGGTGCTGGCTTCCGACCTGCTCTGCCTGTTTATCGGGTGGGAAGGGGTGGGGCTGTGTTCCTACCTGCTCATCGGGTTCTGGTATGACAGCCCGGCCAATACCGCCGCCGCGCGCAAGGCCTTCCTCATGACCCG
>NZ_BAIO01000671.1 GCF_000613305.1 Komagataeibacter kakiaceti JCM 25156 | reverse complement strand
CCCGGGGGGCAGGGCGTGGCCGGGACCGGCGGCGGGGGATTACGAAAGCTTTGTCGCCGCCATCCGGCGCGAGGCGATTCGGCAGGGGCTGAGGGCGGATGTCGTCACGCGCGCGCTGACCCTGTCCGGGCCGAACCCGAAGGTGATCGAGCGTGACCGCAACCAGCCGGAATTCCACCTGACATGGGCGCAGTACCGCGCGCGGGTGCTGACACGGCGCAAGGTGGATGACGGGCGCATCGCCTTCGCCAGCCAGCGCGCGGTGCTGGAACAGCAGGTTCTGACCCGTTACGATGTCGCCCCCGGCGCGGTGATGGGCATATGGGGGCTGGAATCGGCCTATGGCGCGCTGACCGGCAATTTCGGCGTGGTCGATGCGCTCTGCACCCTCGCCTATGAAGGGCGACGGGCCAAATTCTTCCGGGGTGAACTGTTCCATGCGCTGGCCATCCTCAACGCGGGCGACGTTTCACCCGAAAGCATGACCGGCAGCTATGCCGGGGCCATGGGGCAGCCACAGTTCATGCCCAGCGCGTACCTGAAATACGCGGTGGATATTGATGGCGACGGCCGACGCGACATCTGGCATTCCATACCCGACATATTTGGCTCCATCGCCGCCTATCTGGCCGGTTCCGGCTGGGTGGGCGGTGAAAGCTGGGGCCAGCAGGTCAGCGTGCCGGACAGCGTGGCGCAATCCGAACTGGGGCATGCCCGCACCCGGACGCTGGCGGCGTGGATGAAGATGGGCGTGCAGCAGGTGGGTGGCGCGCCATTCGCCCGGCCCGACATGACCGGCGCGGTGCTGCGGCCGGATGGGCCGGGGGGGGAATCCTTCATGGTCTATCGCAATTTCGCCGCGATCCGTCGCTATAATCCATCGGATTTCTATGCGCTGGCCGTCGGCCTGCTGGGCAACGAAATCGCGTGACGGCCCGTCACCCGGCCCGTGGCATGCGCCCGGCCGGTAACTACCGGACCAAGGATACAATGCACACCCGACGTTTCCTTCTGGCTGGGGCCACCAGCTTTCTTGTATCCGCCACGGCGCTGGCGGCCCCCGGCG
>NZ_BAIO01000672.1 GCF_000613305.1 Komagataeibacter kakiaceti JCM 25156 | reverse complement strand
GCCCCGCGTCCGCCCCGTCAGGACGACCCGCGTGAGGAACGCGTGAAGATGACGCGCCTGCGCCGCACCATCGCGCGCCGCCTGAAGGACGCGCAGAACACCGCCGCCCTGCTGACCACCTTCAACGAGGTGGACATGTCGGCGGTGATGCAGATGCGCGCCGAATACAAGGAGCTGTTCATCAAGAAGCATAACGGCGTCAAGCTGGGCTTCATGTCCATCTTCAGCCGGGCCGTGATCGCGGCGTTGCAGGAATTCCCCGCCATCAACGCCGAGATCGACGGTGATGACGTGATCTACCGTGAATTCGTCAACCTCGGCATTGCCGTGGGTGGCCCGAACGGTCTGGTCGTGCCCGTGATCCGTGATGCCGACCAGATGAGCTTCGCCCAGATCGAAGGCGCGATCGCGGGCTTCGGCAAGAAGGCCCGCGAAGGCACGCTGAAGATTGATGAACTGTCCGGTGGCACGTTCTCCATCACCAATGGCGGCATTTACGGCTCGCTCATGTCCACGCCGATCATCAACGCGCCGCAGTCGGCCATCCTTGGCATGCACGCCATCCAGGAGCGCCCGGTGGCCGTGGACGGACAGGTCGTGATCCGTCCGATGATGTACATCGCGCTGACCTATGACCACCGCATCGTGGATGGCAAGGAGGCGGTGAGCTTCCTTGTGCGGGTCAAGCAGAACGTGGAGGATCCGCGTCGTCTGCTGCTGCAGGTCTGATGCCTGCCGGGGCCGCGTGCAGGCGCGGCCCATACGCGCTACCGCTGTATTGCAAGCAGGACTGAAGAAACATGACAATTGACATCAAGGTGCCCACGCTGGGCGAAAGTGTGACCACGGCGACCGTCAGCAAATGGCTGAAGCAGCCCGGTGACGCCGTGAACGCGGATGATCCGGTGGCCGAACTGGAAACCGACAAGGTCAGCGTGGAAGTTCCCGCCCCGCAGGCGGGCGTGCTGGGCGCGCATGCCGTAAAGGAAGGCGATGAGGTTGAGGTCGGCACGGTCCTGACCACCCTTACCCCCGGCGCGGGCGGCCAGCAGGCGGCCCCGGCCGCG
>NZ_BAIO01000673.1 GCF_000613305.1 Komagataeibacter kakiaceti JCM 25156 | reverse complement strand
CGGGCCAGCGGTTTTGCGCGCCGGGGGGGAATGAATTTCCGTGCCGGTCAGCGCCGCCTCCCCCTTGTCATATGCCGTGGCACTCCCTATGTTCGGAAGTGCAGGAGGGGCTTGCCCCTTGGCTATGGCGATAAACGGCGCGTGGAATAAGTGTTGTGGACCCGGGGGCGGTACCCGGCGTCTCCACCAGCTTTCCCCCAATAGGGGAATATGGGGACGAAACAGGCTCGACACGCATGGTAAAGACCCGCCTTTTGCCCGGCATTGTACCACCGTTATCGGGCTAAATCACAAGTGCCAACGATAACTCTGAGGTGCTCGCTGTCGCTGCATAAGCGATAAGCGCGGTTCGGGAGGGCACCGGGCAACAGAAGCCCTCCCACTTCATTTTCCTCGTGTATCCGTTCTTCACGCCGTGGCGGCGCGGGTGGCGCGCTATCGCTATCCGCTTCGTGAAGAAACGCGCCGTGCCTGTGGCTTGCCATGGGGGCGGGTTTGACGCACAGCTTGGTCCTGTGGCACGGCGTGGTCCGAACCCGCATGTCTGCAAAAATCCGCTCCGGTCGTGAATGTCCGGGCGGATCTTACGGAGAAGTCCGAAATGTCCGATGATCATGACGAGGAAAACGGTTTTGACGCCGCCATCCCCGACAGCTCATGCCCTATGATTCCTGGATCGAGGGAGCATACCGTCAGGTCATGTTGCGCGCGCTGGATTACGCCGCCGAACACGGCCTGCCGGGCGATCATCATTTCTACCTGACATTCCGGACCGACTGGCCGGGCGTGGAGATGCCCGGCCACCTGCGCGCCCAGTACCCGCATGAGATCACCATCGTCCTGCAACACAAGTTCTGGGGCCTGAAGGTGGATCACGCGCAGGGCACCATATCGGTCGGGCTGTCGTTTGGGGGCATTCCCTCCACGCTGGTCATTCCCGTGGCGGCCATTTCCGCCTTTGCAGATCCGCATATCCGTCTCGCCCTGCGCTTTACCGTGCCCGAGCAGCCGCCCGTGGCCGCCGCGCCGGAAAACGTGGTGCCGGTGCAGGCGCCTGAAGCCGGGGC
>NZ_BAIO01000674.1 GCF_000613305.1 Komagataeibacter kakiaceti JCM 25156 | reverse complement strand
CTGCTGATTTCGGGCGTGGACCTGCACGCGACGCTGGAGGATTTCCTGCACCGCCTGCCCCAGCCCGTTCCCCTGCCGTTATGGACCCGCACCACGCTGGGCCGGCGCGCCACCTCCACGCTGGGCAATGCGGACGAGACGGCGGCATGGGTCCACGCCAACAACATCCACAGCCTGATTGTGGTCACAGCGGGGTATCACATCCGCCGCGCCATGCTGGAAATATCGCGCACCATCCCCGATGTCCGGCTGTACGGCTACCCCATACGCCCGCCCGCGCTGCACCACCTGCTCCACCCCGCGACGCTGCGGCTCATGGTTGTGGAATATGACAAATGGCTGCTGGCCTGCCTGGACCTGCCGCGCCTGACCCGCCCGCTGCACAGCCTGATCCACCATTCCGATACGCGCGCCGGCATTCCGGAGGGACTGGGCTGATCCGGCATCCGGCTTGTCGTGGCGGGCGTTTTCTGGTGTTAGGATAGCCGCATCCCGCACTGATGGACCTGTTTGCAATGACCCTACTGCGCGCGCTTGTGTTCAACCTGTATTTCCTGCTGCTGACCGTCGTGATGGGTGTTATCGCGTTTCCCATCCGGCTGTTCGCGCCGGGCCACGCGCTGGCCTATGCCAAGCTGTGGACGGGGCTGACCCTGCGGGGGCTGGAACGTATCTGTAAAATCCGCATACAGGTCAGCGGCAGGGAGCACCTGCCCGGCGGCTCCTGCCTGCTGGCGTGCCAGCACCAGTCCGCCTTTGACGCGCTGGTATGGATGAACCTGGTGCCGCGCCCCACCTATGTCATGAAACGTGAACTGGAGCGGATCCCGCTGGTCGGCCCCATGCTGCGGCTGAGCGGCATGATCCCGGTGGACCGCGATGGCGGGGCCAGGGCACTGCGCGCGCTGCTTGCCGCGACCGACAGGGCCGTGACGGACAGACGCCAGATCATCATCTTCCCCGAAGGCACGCGCACGCCACCCGGCGCGCCCGTGCGCCTGCAGCCCGGCATTGCCGCGCTTTCCGCCCATACCGGTGTGGCCGGTCATTCCGGTGGCGACGG
>NZ_BAIO01000675.1 GCF_000613305.1 Komagataeibacter kakiaceti JCM 25156 | reverse complement strand
CCCATGAGCAGCCCGGCCCGGTGCAGGTCCAGAACGGGGTGGACGTAAAGTGTTGTGGCGTCATCAGCGCCTCGCCCAGTGTCTGGCCATCGGCGAAGGGGCAGGGGGCGTCCCACGCCAGCCCGCTGCGCGTGACGATGTTGCGCACCAGCGAAAAACCGTTGGAATGGACCCCGGCCGAAGGCAGGCCGATCAGCGTATCACCGGGCCGGATCGCGCCGGGCAGCAGCGTCGTGCGTTCCGCCGCCCCCACCGAGAATCCGGCCAGATCATAATGGCCGGGTGCGTACATGCCCGGCATTTCCGCCGTTTCACCGCCCACCAGCGCGCAGCCGGAGTCGGCGCAGCCTTTCGCGATGCCGCGCACCACCTTGGCCGCGTCCTCGATGGAGAGCCGGCCCGTGGCGAAATAGTCCAGGAAGAACAGCGGCGTCGCGCCCTGCACCACCAGATCGTTCACGCACATGGCGACAAGGTCGATGCCCACCGTCTCATGCAGGCCGCTTTCAATGGCGATCATGAGCTTGGTGCCCACCCCATCGGTGCAGGAGACGAGGATGGGATCGCTGAACCCGGCGGCCCTTAGGTCGAACAGCGCCCCGAACCCGCCAAGCCCGCCCATGGTGCCGGGGCGGTCCGTCGCTTTCGCCGCGGGCTTGATGACCTCGACAAGCGCGTCACCCGCGGCAATGTCCACCCCGGCGTCACGGTAGGTGGCGCTGGGCGCGGTGTCGGAGGGAGCGGAGGGCGGGCGTGGGGCGGACGTCATGCGGCGGGCCTTTGTGTAATCAAACTATCACTTTCCCGGACTCCCGCGGGCAGGCTATGAAAATCACAGCACGGAACCGGGATAGAACGGACTTCCGGCTTTCTTTACGTCAAGGCGGGGCAACGCACAAAGCGGTGGTTGAGCGCACGAAGCTGAAAATGGATGAAAACGCGGTTGCCGGCGCGATCGGGCAACTGGTGTTGCCGTTTGCCCACACGCCACGGTTCGCCGCCAGCGACTTCGTTTTTTCAGCCGCCAACGCGGCGGCGCGGAGCTGGCTGCTCGGCCC
>NZ_BAIO01000676.1 GCF_000613305.1 Komagataeibacter kakiaceti JCM 25156 | reverse complement strand
GCCGAAGCCCTGCTGGCCACCGCGCTCGGTCTGGTGGCCGCGATACCGGCGGTGGTGATCTACAACCATCTCGCCCGCCAGACGGCGTCGTGCCGCGCACAGGTGGCGGACCTGACCGCACTGGTGATGCGCCTGGTGTCGCGCGATCTGGGCCGTACGCAGATGCTCATGGCGCAGGGCAATATCGTGCGCATTGGCCCGCAGGCGCGTGATGTCCGCACGGCGGCCGGGGAGTGAGCCGTCATGATCCGCATGCGTCATACCGATGAAAGCCCGCACGAAGCCAGCGAGATCAACGTCACCCCGTTCATCGACGTGATGCTGATGCTGCTGGTGATCTTCATGGTCACATCGCCACTGACCACGGTGAACGTGCCGGTGGACCTGCCTTCCTCGACCGAGAAGCCCACGCCGCGCCCCGATGACCCGGTGTTCCTGACGGTGAAGGCCGATCACGGCCTGGCATTGGGGGAAGACGACGTCACCATGGACGGTCTGGCGGGCGCTCTGGAGAGTGCCACCAAGGGCAACAGGGACCAACGGATCTTCCTGCGCGCCGACAAGACGGTCGATTACGGCACGCTGATGGGCGTGATGGATAAGCTCCGGTCCGCCGGCTACCTCAAGGTCGCCCTTGTGAATCTGCAGGGACAGGAGGAAGGCAGCGAAGCCGGCACGACAACGGTGCCGACCGGTTCCACAACCTCGGGTAGTGCTCCTGCCACGGCTCCCGTTGCGGGAGGCACGCCGTGAGCGGCACGGCTGACATGGCGGGTACGCCCCATCCTGCTGGCATGACACAGGAGACGGTCCCGCCATCCTTTGCCGCGTGGCAGAAAAGGCAGGCCCGTCTGACCCGGCGTCACGATGCGCTCCGCTGGGGCCTGTCCTTCCTCGCCGTGCTGGCGGTCAGTGGCGGGGCGGTCTGGTGGATCATGCGCCTGCCGCCGCCCGTGCAGGCCGTGCCCGAACCACCGCCAGCAGCCATCGCCATCGACATGGCACCCGAACCGGTCTCTACACCCACGCCGCCGACCGACGCGCCGATCGGCC
>NZ_BAIO01000677.1 GCF_000613305.1 Komagataeibacter kakiaceti JCM 25156 | reverse complement strand
CGGATCGGCCGGGTCCGGCTCGTCGCAATCCGGGCCAAGGATCAGCACATCGCGCGCATCCTCGCGCTTGAGCGTGCAGGCCAGCACCAGCCCCGGCGGCAGCGTGGTTTCCAGATCCTTGAGGCTATGGACGGCGAAGTCGATCCGGCCATCGAGCAGGGCGTCATGGATTTCCTTGGCGAACAGGCCCTTGCCGCCAATTTCCGCCAGCTTGCGGTTGAGCACCTGATCGCCCGTGGTGCTGATCTGGTGTTCCTGGAACGCCCCCATGTCGCGCAGGACCGGGCAGAAACGGGTCAGTACCGTCAGAAAGGCCCGCGTCTGCACCAGCGCGAGCGGAGACGCACGCGTTCCAACCTGAGCGGCAGCTTCCGCCTGTGGGGTTCGGCTTGTGTGGCTTCCTTTCGCTGGCGGGCAGCGGCCTCGGCCGCGACCTTTTGTAGCGCGGACGACGGAAACAGGGCGGATGGCTTTGCGGACTCCATTGCGCGTGTCTATTACCACACCACGACAAAGGAAAGATGACATTCGGCACAATCGGATTGTAAATTGCGCCATGCCCGACACCAGACAGCCCCCCCCCGAAATGCCAACTCCCGTTATGGCCATTGAATCTTCGTGCGATGACACCGCCTGCGCCATCGTTACGGGCGACGGCCGGATCCTGGCAGACGCGACATTATCGCAATCCGGCCATGTGCCTTTCGGCGGGGTCGTGCCCGAAATCGCGGCCCGCGCCCACCTGTCCGCCCTGCCCGCGCTGGTGCATGACACACTGAAGGCCGCTGGCCTGCGCCCGCACGAACTCGGGGCCATCGCAGCAAGTTGCGGGCCAGGTCTGATCGGCGGGCTGATCGTGGGTGCTGACATGGGCAAGGGCATGGCCCTTGCACTGGACAGGCCCTTCATTGCCGTCAATCATATCGAGGCCCATGCCCTGACCGCCCGCCTGCCCGGCATCGCCGCCAATGGCGCGCCGTTTCCCTACCTGCTGCTGCTGGTCTCGGGGGGGCACTGCCAGTGCATCGCGGTGGAAGCCGTGGG
>NZ_BAIO01000678.1 GCF_000613305.1 Komagataeibacter kakiaceti JCM 25156 | reverse complement strand
GCGCGTCGGGATCAAAGGTCTGGCCCGATGCGGTGGCGCGGCCTTTCTGCACGCGGGTTCCGTACCAGCTTGCAATGCCATGCTGCTCCAGTCCGGCGGGACATCCGCCATGACGGCCGGGGACGCCACGCCACGCGCGTCGTGACGCACCGGTGCACAGGCCGCGGGTTCGGTGCCGGAAACGATGGACATGAAACAGGCGGCCACGACCGGCACCACGTACCATGCCACACCGCGCCGCGCCCGCTCGTCACCGTTCCGGTGATCGGGATACCCTGTCATGAACCGACCCATAACACAGTGCGGGCCGGATTTCCTACCAATACGTACCCTGCCCCACCGGCGCGGCCATGACGCCCGTGACATGACGCCCGCGCGGGGCCGTTACGCGGGCCCGGACACGAACGGACTTGGAACCGGGCGGCGGGCGTGCTAGGCGCGTGCATCATGGAGCGCCCTCTCATTGCCGTGTTGAACGGCCCCAACCTGAACATGCTCGGACTGCGCCAGCCCGAGGTGTATGGTCACGCCACGCTGGATGACGTGGAGCAGGTCTGCGTCCAGGCCGCCGAACGGCTGGATGTGGCCATTGACTTCCGCCAGACCAACGGGGAGGGGGAACTCGTATCCTGGATACAGGAATGCCGGGGCCGCGCACGCGGCATCATCATCAACGGCGGCCTACTCCCACACCTCGGTTGCGCTGCTTGACGCGCTTCTGGCCGTTGATCTGCCCGTGATCGAGGTCCACATTTCCAATATTCACCGCCGTGAAGACTTCCGCCATCACTCGTACGTTTCCCGCGCCGCCATTGGCGTCATATGCGGGCTGGGCGTGCGGGGGTACGCGCTGGCGCTTCAGGCCATGACAGACATGATTCTGGACGAGGACGATCAATGAGCCGACTGCTCGTGGATGCGGATGCCATTCGGGCATTGGCGGAAATTCTGACCGATACCGGCCTGACCGAAATCGAGATCGCGGAAAAGGACAACCGCATCCGTGTTGTCCGCGCGGCGGCCCCCGTGGCCCATGCCGTGCC
>NZ_BAIO01000679.1 GCF_000613305.1 Komagataeibacter kakiaceti JCM 25156 | reverse complement strand
GGCCGAGCTGAAGCAGATCCTGCGCGGTCAGCTTGAGCGCGTCGGCCGCCGCGGGGGCCTGCTTGGGGTCACGCCACAGGATGGAGGCGCAGGCCTCGGGCGAGATGACGGAATAGATCGCGTGTTCCAGCATCATCACGCGGTCACCCGCGCCCAGCGCCACGGCCCCGCCGGAACCGCCCTCACCGATCACGGTGGCGATGACCGGCACCGGCACGCTCAGGCAGGTCTCGATCGAACGTGCGATGGCTTCCGCCTGCCCGCGCGCTTCCGCGTCGATGCCGGGCCATGCGCCGGAGGTGTCGATAAAGGTCAGGACCGGCAGGCCGAATCGCCCCGCCAGCCGCATCAGGCGCTGCGCCTTGCGGTAGCCTTCGGGCCGGGCCATGCCGAAATTATGCTTGAGCCGTGTCTCGATCTCGGCCCCGCGCTCGGTGCCGATCACCACCACGGGCTGGTCGCGAAAGCGCCCCACGCCGCCAATGATGGCCTTGTCCTCACCAAACAGGCGATCGCCCGCCAGCGGGGAGAATTCGGTTATCAGCGTGCCGATGTAGTCAACCGTGTGCGGGCGCTGGGCATGGCGCGCGACCTGCACCTTCTGCCCCGGTGTCAGCCGGGCATAGGCGGCACGCAACTGCCGGTCGGCCTTCTCGCCCAACCGGGTGATCTCATCGGCGATGTTGATCCCGTCCGGACCGGACATCGTGCGAAGCTCGTCGATCTTGTTCTCAAGTTCGGCGACCGACTTTTCGAAATCTAGAAACTGGCGCATGCGCTGCCGATAGCACAGCCCGCGCGCCAGCCAAACATTTTCGCGCAGGGAATCCGCCCCGCCATGCATTTTTGTCTATCCCGCCGCCGCAAGCGGGTGATGCCGGGCCACCGCGTCGCGCAGGCGGTCGAGCATGACATGGGTATAGATCTGCGTGGTCGCGATGTCGGCATGGCCCAGCAGCACCTGCAGCGCGCGCAGATCCGCCCCGCGCGCCAGCAGGTGGGTGGCGAAGGAATGGCGCAGCACATGGGGTGAAAGCCG
>NZ_BAIO01000680.1 GCF_000613305.1 Komagataeibacter kakiaceti JCM 25156 | reverse complement strand
TTACGGGCGCGGACACGGCGCAGGCCGAACGCGCGGCGCTGCTGTGCAAGGCGGACCTGACCACCGGCATGGTTGGTGAATTCCCTGAACTTCAGGGTGTCATGGGCGCCTATTACGCCCGCCACGACCATGAAGATGATGCCGTGGCCGAGGCCATCGGCGCGCATTACACGCCGCGTGGCCCGCATGATGACGTGCCGCGCGCCCCGGTATCGGTCGCTGTCGCGCTGGCCGACAAGATCGACATGCTGGTGGCCTTCTTCGCCGTGGGTGAAAAACCCGGCGGCTCGGGCGATCCTTACGCGCTGCGCCGGGCGGCGCTGGGTGTGATCCGCATCATCCGTGAAAACGGGCTGCGGCTCGATCTGGCCCGTGTGTTCTGGGAAGCGGCGCAGGGCCTGCCCGAAGAACTGCGGCTGGCCCCCGATCTCGACACGCTGCCGGAATTCGTGGCGGACCGCCTGCGCGTGCAGTTGCGCGGCGAAGGGGCGCGGCACGACATTCTGGCCGCCGTGTCGGTTGGCAATACCGATACCGACATCGTGCGCCTGCTGGCCCGCGCCACCGCCATAGCCGACATGCTGGCGACCGAGGACGGACGCAACATGCTGGCCGCCACCAAGCGCGCGGCCAACATCCTGCGCATCGAGGACCGCAGGGACGGCCCGCATGAGGGCGCGCCCAATCCGGCGCTCTATACCCAGCCCGAGGAGAAGCTGCTGGCGGGAGAACTGGAAAAGACCATTCCCGCCGTGGAACAGGCCATCGCACAGGAACGCTATGCCGACGCCATGCGCGACGTGGCCGGCCTGCGCCCGGCCCTTGACCGCTTTTTTGAAGCCGTCACGGTCAATGATGATGACCCCGCCGTGCGCGCCAACCGCCTGCGCCTGCTGTCCGAACTGCGCCGCATGACGGTGCTGATTGCCGATTTCAGCCAGATCGAGGGCTGAACACGGCTCTGGCCTGATGCCCCCCGAAAGGCGTCAGGCAGATAGACCAGCCGCGCGGGCCGGTCGCCATGCACGACCACCACCGCGT
>NZ_BAIO01000681.1 GCF_000613305.1 Komagataeibacter kakiaceti JCM 25156 | reverse complement strand
CGGCCCCAGGGGTCACGGTCCACGCCCGCGCCCATTTGCAGCATCTGCGGGACCGGCCGCCATGTGCCCGCCAGACGTGCGCGGATCTGGGAAATATAGAACTGCGCGAAGTCCAGCACGACCGAGGCCACATAGGCATCCGGCCCGAACTGGCGGATGTCCTTGTTCCACATCGCCGCCCACAGCCCGCGCTCCTGCGCCACGTGCAGGTAACCCGCCTCGTCCATGATGCCGAACAGGAAGTCACATCCCTTGTCCGCCAGCGCATTGGCGGCCTGTATGGCCGCCTGCGGGTCGAACCAGGCATTGATGGTGATGACCTGCATCGTCGCATCGGGGTTGATGGTGCGCGCGCCCATGAGCAGCGCATTGGACCCGGCATAGGCCGAGGGTAATGGAAATGCACCGATAAAGCCAGCTTGCCGGTCTTGCTCAGCAGCCCCGCCGCCACGCCGATCACATAACTGACATACCAGTGCGCGATATAATACCAGCTTACATTGCGCCGCACGGCCCGGCCATCGCACTGGACGAAGGCGGTATCCGGCGCACGGGCGGCCACATCGGTCAGGAAATCACCATAATCCGCGCCGGTCATGACCATCTGCGCGCCTTCGGCCACGAATTCGCGCAAAAGACGGGTCGCATCGGCGGAATAGGGCATGCTTTCCACATAAACCGTGCGCAGTTTCGGAAATGTCCGGCGCACCGCCTGCAGGGCGACATGGTGCATCTCGGTCCAGCCGCCATCACTGACCGGGCCGACATAGCCCATGGCCACCAGTGCGTCCTCCTCCGCCACCGGGGGCAAGGGGGGCTGACTGGCGTAGGGAGCGGCCAGCGCCTCCAGGATCGCCTCGGTTCCGGCGGGCGTGGTTGCAAGGCCGGGGCGTGGAAGAAAACCGGTGGAAAGCGCGGCGCCGGTACCGGCCAGCAGCCGTCTGCGTGGCAGGATCATGCGCCCGCTCCTTGTGCAAAGGGAAGGATGTGGGCCACCGTACCGTGCGGGTCCGCCACCTGCGGGGCGTGGCCG
>NZ_BAIO01000682.1 GCF_000613305.1 Komagataeibacter kakiaceti JCM 25156 | reverse complement strand
TGGCCGAGCTGGGTCAGGAACTGGCTGCCATCGTCGGCCGGGGGGGTGGGTATTCATGGGCGGCGGGTCCGTCAGGAATGAAAAGGGATGTGTGCTGATGCCGTAAGGCCCGCGCCAGCGTCAATGGAAATGCAGGGGACCGGCATGCGGTTTTCGCCGCTTTCACACCCGGGGGCAGGCATGATAACTGCATGGCATGGCACGTGTATCCCGACCTGAATTTCCCGCGCCCGTTCTGGTGACCACCACGGCGGAGCTTGAGGCTGTAACCGCGCGACTGCGGCATGAGCCGTTCGTGACAATCGACACCGAATTCGTGCGTGAGCGTACGTACTGGCCGGAACTGTGCCTTGTGCAGTTGGCCGGGGAAAACGAGGTCGTGGTCATTGATACGATCGCCCCCGGCATTGACCTGTCATCGCTGGGCGCGTTGCTGGATGACGCCGCTGTGACCAAGGTCTTCCACGCCGCGCGGCAGGATCTGGAAATTTTCCTGCATCTGTTCGACCGCCTGCCCGCCGCCCTGTTCGATACGCAGGTCGCGGCCATGGTGGCGGGGTATGGGGACCAGGTGGGGTATGACAACCTCGTCTCGTCCCTGCTTGGGGTGCAGATCGACAAGTCACACCGTTTTTCCGACTGGTCGGCCCGTCCGCTCTCTCCCGCGCAGATCGGTTACGCGGCGGCGGATGTCACTTACCTGCGCCTTGTCTATGACAGGCTGTTGCAGCAGCTTGAGGCGGAAGGCCGTCTGGACTGGGTGGCGGCGGAGCTGGATATTCTGAACAATCCCGCCACGTTCCGCCCCGATCCGCTGACCCTGTGGGAAAAGATGCGGCCGCGCACGAACAACCGGCGCATGCTGGGCATCCTGCGCGCCGTGACGGCGTGGCGGGAAGGGGAGGCGCAGCGTGTCAACGTGCCGCGCCAGCGCCTGCTCAAGGATGAGAGCCTGATGGAAATCGCGGCCACCGCCCCCGTCACGACCGAGGCCCTGGCGCGGGTGCGTGGCGTTTCACGCGGGTTTGCCGAAG
>NZ_BAIO01000683.1 GCF_000613305.1 Komagataeibacter kakiaceti JCM 25156 | reverse complement strand
CGCAGCCCCATGGCCCGCACGGACAGGGCCGGATCGTCCGCGCCGGGGCACGATACGCCGCCAAGGCCGAGCAGCAGGGCATCAAGGGCGATACGATGGGCATCCTCTGGGTCCAGACGCCGCATCAGGGGCAGGATCATACGCGACATAATATTCATGGGGGAATTGTTGCCGCAATTCCGTCGCGGGGGAAAGAGGCAACTAGCCGGGCGTCACCTTCATCGCATCGACCGCTGGCGGTGTATCCGTCGGGAAACGGATGAGATAATAGGGCGGAACACGCAGGTCGTGGCCGCCATTGAGCCCGGCCAGGCGGTTCCATTGCCCCAGCGTGCAGTACACCATGTTCCCGTCGACAAAGATTCCATCGGGCGAGAGAACGCGCGGGTCATGCACCATGGTGTCGAACGAGCCATCCGCGTTGCGGCGGAAAATGGCGTCGTGCTCGAAATTGGTGGTGTAGATGCGGCCTTTCGCATCGGTGGCCAGACCGTCCGCCACGCCCTTTTCCCCCAGATCCTGAATATTGCGGGCAAGCTGGGCATCGGTTGTGGAGAAATCGGCCACAAGCGCCGTTGGAATGGCGTAGAGCCGCCTGCTGGTCAGGGGGCTGTAATACAGCGTGCCGCTATCGGGGGAGAGGGTGACGCCATCCACCCCACCCCATACGAAGGCGGGCGGATGCGCGGGGGGATCGAACACCAGCGGCCGCCCCTCCACCACCGCCATGAAGCCACGCTCGGCCTGGATGGAGGGATGGGTGGCCAGCACGCGGCGCTGGCGGCCCGTGGCCACATCCACCACCACAAGGGCGGGTGACAGCCCGAAGGAGGAATCGGTCACGTAAACCGTGCCCTCCGCGCCATGGGTCAGATCCACGCGCAGGTCGTTCATGTGGCTGTCGGGCAGGAGCGTGGGCGGGCGCAGGATGATGCGGGCGAAGACACGATCGGTCGCGGGGTCGATGCCGATGATCTTGGCCGCCCCCGGCGCCAGCGGCTGCCCCGCGAGCTTGCCGTCATCAATCACCC
>NZ_BAIO01000684.1 GCF_000613305.1 Komagataeibacter kakiaceti JCM 25156 | reverse complement strand
GCCAACCGGGGGGTTGGGCGCGGTCGCGCCGACATGCCGGGCCGCCTCGTCCACCGCCGCGTAAAAGGCGCGCCTGACGGCTTCGGGCATATCGGGAACTGGGGGGGTATCGGCACCCTGTGGCAACGCGTCCAAAACAGTACTCCATCCATCCGGACGGACTCAGGGCGCGTAAAACCTTCTCACCGCCACTTCCATGGGAAATGGCGGGTACACGGTTTTCGTTCTCTCTCATCCGGACTGTAACCGTCGGTTCCGGAATTACACCGGATCTGCTTGACCCCGCCCGCACGGAATGCGGTCGGGCGCTCGCGGACTTATGCCCCCCCAAGGGGAACAATCACCGCCGGTGGGGAATTTCGCCCCGCCCTGAGAACGCCCGCGAAAAGGGCCTGAAGCCCGATTCGCGTTCTATATGCGATGATAGTGGGAATAATTCACGATGATTGCAAGTAGCCCCCGCCAATCACCCTTCGTCCCCCTTCCCCTCCGGCACGGGTTCGCGGGCGTGGCGGCCCGGATGCAGCAGGGAAGGCACGCGGCCATGATGGCCGAAATTGACCAGCCGCGCTTCCTTGATCTCGATACGGTCAAACCATCTTGACTGGAACAGCAGGGTCGCCAGCGCCGCCCCCATGAACGGCCCCAGCGCATAGATCCAGAACGCATGCCACTGCCCGGCCATAAGGGCGGGACCAAAGCTGCGGGCCAGGTTGGAACTGTTGCCCGACAGCCAGGCCGAAACCGGGTTGCAGACGAAAAAGAACAGCCCGCCCGCCCATGGCGTCACCCATTTGAGAACCGGATGCGCGGCAAGACAGAACAGCATGAGCACCAGCAGGGCGGTCAGCACCACCTCCGTCACCAGCGGCCATACGACTGCCACCCCCGAAAAGGGAATGGTCGCGGCATAGCCGGAAGCCTGCACCATCTGCCCCCAGCCCGGCAGCATGTGCCCCACAACTGCCAGCACCAGCGTCGCCACGCACGCGCCCGCCATCTGCGCCAGCATGTACCCGCACAGATCCACGCC
>NZ_BAIO01000685.1 GCF_000613305.1 Komagataeibacter kakiaceti JCM 25156 | reverse complement strand
CCTGCTGAACAGCCTGTTCGGGGCATGGGCCTGCCTGTCACGGGCGCGGGCGCGACGCGGCACGCTGGATCTGGAACTGCCCGAGCGTCTGGTCCACCTTGACGAACGCGGCCAGATCGCGGCCATCCGGCCGCGAGTCCGTCTCGACAGTCACAGGCTGGTCGAGGAATTCATGATCGCGGCCAATGTCGCCGCCGCACATTATCTTGAGGGGCGGCATATCCCCTGCCTTTACCGGATTCACGCGCCCCCCGCGCCGGAACGGCTGGAAAACCTGCGCCGTGCGCTGGACATGATGGGGTTATCCCTGCCCGCCACAGGCGCGCTGCACGCGACCGATCTGGACCGCGTGCTGCGTCAGGTCAGCAATACCGATCAGGCCGGGCTGGTGAACGAACTGATCCTGCGCGCCCAGAACCAGGCGGAATACAGCCCGGAACCGGTTGGGCATTTCGGCCTGTCCCTGCCGGCTTACGCCCATTTCACCAGCCCCATCCGCCGCTATGCCGACCTGCTGACCCATCGCGCCCTGCTGGTCGCCACCGGGCTGGAGCCCGGCCCCGCGCCGGATCATGCCACGCTGGAGGAAACCGGACAGGCCATCACCCGGACCGAACGCCGCGCCGCGCAGGCCGAGCGTGACACGCTGGAACGCTACGCCGCCACATGGCTCCAGACCCGCGTGGGTACGGTCATGGAGGCGCATATATCGAGCCTGTCGCGATTCGGTATTTTCATGGTGCTGGACGCGACCGGCACATCCGCCCTGCTGCCCATGTCTGCCCTGCCGGAAGATCAGTGGCATCACGACGAAAAAACGCAGACATTGCAGTCATACGACAAGACCATGGTATTCCGGCCCGGTCAGGCCCTGCGCGTACGGATAGAAGAAACATGCGCCATCCGGGGAACGGTCCTGCTGGCACTTCCCGATGCCTCGCCGCCGCGGTGGAGGCGGCGGGCATGACACGCCGCCAGTTCGCGGCCATCATACTGCGCCCCATCGGCAGGGGGGGCGAGACCACGCCGA
>NZ_BAIO01000686.1 GCF_000613305.1 Komagataeibacter kakiaceti JCM 25156 | reverse complement strand
CTGCGCCGGGCCATGGTGGCGGGCATCCCGGCGGGGCGGATCGTCTTTTCCGGGGTGGGCAAGACGCCCGACGAGATGCGCATGGCGCTGCGCGCAGGCATTGGCCAGATCAATGTTGAAAGCGCGGAGGAGCTCGACCTCCTGTCCGCCGTCGCGCGCGCCGAAGGCGTCGATGCCCCCGTCGCCCTGCGCATCAACCCGATGTGGACGCCGGCACCCACGCCAAGATCACCACCGGCCTCGCCACCAACAAATTCGGCATTCCTTATAACCGCGCGGTCGATCTTTACGCCCATGCCGCCGCCCTGCCCGGCATCCGGCCCGTCGGGCTCGCCATGCATATTGGCAGCCAGATCACCCGCATGCAGCCCTACCGTACCGCCTATGCGAAGCTGGCGGATCTGGTGCGGACCATCCGCGCACGCGGCCTTGCCATAGAGGTGCTGGACTGCGGGGGGGGACTGGGCATTTCCTACCGCGATGAAAGCGAGGGCGCGCCCGAGGCGCTGGCCGCCGCGATCCATGCCGAACTGGGGGGGCTGGGCACGCGTCTGGCCATCGAACCCGGCCGCTGGCTGGCTGGCCCCGCGGGCGTGCTGCTGAGCACCGTGATCCTGCGCAAGCAGGGCTATGACGGCATGCCGCCCTTCCTTGTGCTGGATGCGGCGATGAACGATCTCATGCGGCCCAGCCTGTATGATGCGTGGCACGGTATCCTGCCCCTTTCCGCCGCCGATGCCGTGGCGCCGACCGAACAGGTGCATGTGGTGGGGCCGGTATGCGAAAGTGGCGACACCTTCGGCCATGACCGCACCCTGCCCCGCATGGAAGCCGGATCGCGTCTCGCGCTGCTGGATTGCGGGGCCTATGGCATGGTCATGAGTTCCACCTACAACGCCCGCCCGCTGGCGGCGCAGGTGATGGTGGATGGCAGCCGCTGGGCCGTCATCCGTGAACGGCAGGAGATCGCGGACCTGTGGGCCTCTGACCGCATTCCCGAATGGGCGGACGCGTCCCTCCTCCCCGCT
>NZ_BAIO01000687.1 GCF_000613305.1 Komagataeibacter kakiaceti JCM 25156 | reverse complement strand
GGGGGCACAGCGCGCTGAGCAGGTAACGCACCAGCGGAACGGGCTTGGGGTAATCAAAGCGCACGCCCTGCCGCGCCAGACCGGCCGCGGCCTGCTGCACGGTGCCCATGCCCTCCAGCACGCTCAGGATATGCTGGAGCGGTCATCGCGGTCCTTTTCCATGAAAACCGCGCCGCTCGGGGTCAGGTAAAAGCGGGTTTTCAGTCCGCGCCGGTCGCGAATGTCCCGGAAACCACCCGCGATGAAAGCCGCGCACTGCCTGCGTGAACTCCACCCGCTGCGCAGCGTGACGGGTCGGGCCAGCCGCCCCGCGCGCACGACAAGCGGCGTGGTGAAACGCGGCCAGAAGGTTGCATCAACCGGAGGAGCGATGTCCCCCCGCGTGAAACTGGCCGGAAAACCCACAGGCAGCACAAGATCGGAGACCGGGTTGCGCGGGCCATTCTTGATGATGGTGTTGCGGATGACCGGCCGCCGCAGCTTGCTGCGCGCACCGACCTGTGGCGCGATGACATGACCGGGAACAAAACGCCGCGCCTCCCGCGCGAAGACCACCACATATTCATGATTGGTCTTGATGCGGCTGTGGTTGTCCATATTGCCCGTATTGACCCAGACGAAGGTGGCCAGGAAGTTTTCGGGTCCGAACACCTCCTCCATCAACAGCCGCAGGCGGGGATATTCGTGGTCGTCGATACAGCAGGCGATCACGCCATTTTCCGCCAGCAGCCGCCGCAGCATGATCAGGCGGGGATAGATGAGGCACAGCCACCTGTCCTGCCGCGACAGGGTGCGCGCCCGCGCGCCCAGCGCCGCCTCCAGCCAGTGCCTTACGGCGGGCGTGCTGGCGCTGTCATCATACAGCCAGTCACGCCGCCCGGTATTATAGGGGGGGTCGATCAGCACCATATCCACCCGACCGGCCAGATCGGGCATGAGCGTGGCCAGTGCGGCGAGGTTATCCCCCTGAATGATCCAGTCCCGCGCGTCCGCCGCCCCGCGTGACAGCGCGGGATCGGGCCGCAG
>NZ_BAIO01000688.1 GCF_000613305.1 Komagataeibacter kakiaceti JCM 25156 | reverse complement strand
CCGGTCCTCGCCAGCGTGAACGGGCAGCCGATCCGCCTGGCCGACGTGCGGCAGGCCATGGCCTCGATGCCCGAGCAGCTGCGCAAGCTGCCTGACAACATCATCGTGCCGATCCTGCTCAACCAGCTTGTGGACCAGCGCGCCATCCAGGTCGCCGCCACCAAGTCCGGTCTGGACAAGCAGCCCGACGTGCAGCAGCAGATGCAGACGGCGGCGCAGAACGCGCTGCAGAACGCCTATCTGTCCGCGCAGGTCACGCCGTCGCTGACGGATGACGCCATCAAGCGTATTACGACAAGAATTACGCCAACAAGCCCGGTGCTGAGGAAATTCACGCCCGCCACATCCTCGTCCAGACCGAGGAACAGGCCAACGACATCATCAAGCAGCTCAAGGCGGGCGCCGATTTCGGCCAGCTTGCCGCCAAGCTGTCCAAGGATCCCGGTTCGGCCAAGCAGAACGGCGGCGATCTGGGCTGGTTCAAAAAGGGCGACATGCTGCCCACCTTCTGGGACGCGGCATCGGCCATGCAGCCCAACAGCTTCAGCCAGACCCCCGTGCACACCCAGTACGGCTGGCACGTGATCCAGGTGATGGGCAAGCGCACCGCGCCGACTCCGACGCTTGACACCATGCGCGACCAGATCCGCCAGAAGCTGATCCAAGAAGGCGTGCAGAAAGCGGTGAGCAACGCGCTGGCGCAGGTCAAGGTCGTCCGCTTCGGCCCCGATGGCAAGCCGCTGCCCGAGACCCAGCCCGAACACTGAGCGCACAATCGCCCACGGGCGGAAGCACTGATGTGTTTCCGTCCGGGGCTTCCCCCCGATTTCGCGTATTACACCGTTATTTCAGGATCCTGACCGACCATGGCCAACGCCCTGCCCCGTGTCCCCCCTCGCCCGGCCACTGCCTGAACTCCCGCCGCTGGCCGGCGTGCGCTTTGGCGCGGCCGAGGCGGGCATCCGCTATATGGGGCGGACCGATCTGGTCATGGCGGAATTCGCGCCGGGCACGACCGTGGCC
>NZ_BAIO01000689.1 GCF_000613305.1 Komagataeibacter kakiaceti JCM 25156 | reverse complement strand
GCTGGCCGGGAGCACACTGGCCGTCGTGCTGCTTGGCGGCGGCGTGGGCGGCGTGGTGGCGTGGCGCGAATATGAACGCCTGAGCGAGGGCCTGCCCACCGTTGACGGCCTGCGCACCTACCAGCCGCCGGTGATGAGCCGCCTGTATTCCGGGGATGATCAGGTCATGGCCGAACTGGCGGCCGAACGCCGTATATTCGTGCCCTACAGCGCCATTCCCGTGCGCGTGCGCAGCGCCTTCCTTGCCGCCGAGGATCAGAAATTCTTCACCCATGGCGGTGTTGACCCGCTGGCGATCCTGCGCGCGGGCGTGACCGACATGATGATGCACGGCACCAAGCACCGCCCCATCGGGGCGTCCACCATCACGCAGCAGGTCGCGCGCATCATGCTGCTCGGTTCGAACGCGGTGTCGATGGACCGCAAGATAAAGGAAGCCCTGCTGGCCATGCGGCTGGAGCAGACGCTGAGCAAGGAACAGATACTCGAAATCTACCTCAACGAAATCTATCTGGGCGAAGGCGCGTACGGTATCGGCGCCGCCGCGCAGACCTATTTCAACAAGCCGCTCGACCAGCTTGACAATGCCGAGGCCGCCTTTCTGGGCGCGCTGCCCAAATCGCCCACCAACTACAACCCGCACCGCTTCGTGCAGGCGGCGACCAACCGGCGCAACTGGGTGCTGGACCGGATGGCCGACCTGCACGACATCACCCCGGAGGAAGCGCGCGCCGCCCAGCAGGAACCGCTGGTCCCGGCCAATTTCACCCGCCCCGGCCCGGTGCCTGGCTCCGAATGGTTTGCCGAGGAGGTGCGCCGCGAACTGATCGAACGCTACGGCATCGGTACCACGATGGAAGGCGGCCTGTCGGTCCATACATCGCTTGATTCCCACCTGCAGCAGGCGGCCACCACGGCGCTGCGCGAGGGCCTGCTGCGCTATGACCGCGCGCATGGCGGCTGGCGCGGCGCGTTCATGCATCTTGACGCGGCCGATGTGGGTGGGGACTGGGCGG
>NZ_BAIO01000690.1 GCF_000613305.1 Komagataeibacter kakiaceti JCM 25156 | reverse complement strand
TAGCGCAGCGCGCCAAGCTGGGTCAGGCCGCAGGGTTCGAAGCGTGAGGGAATGAGCATCGCATCCGCCGCCGAGGGTACGCGGTGGCCCAATGCCTCGCTATAGCCGATATGGCACGCGAAGCGGCCGGGATACCGACGGTGCAGGGCCGCAAGGCTGCGTTCGATCCCCCGGTCGCCTTCCCCCACCACGACCACCTGCGTATTGCCCGCCAGCAGGCGGTCCATGATAGTGGGCAGCAGGTCCATGCCTTTCTGTTCCGTCAGGCGGGTGACGATGCCGATCACGAAGGCTTCCGGGTCCGGTGTCAGGGCGAATTCCGCCTGGAGCGCGCGCTTGTTGGGCGCGCGGCCTATGGTGTCACCCACCATGTAGGGAAAATGCACGGCCGGATCGCTGGCGGGGTTCCATATATCGGTGCTTATGCCGTTCAGGATGCCTTCCAGCCGGTCACTGCGCTGGCGCAGCAGGCCGTCCAGCCCCATGCCGCCTTCGGGGGTCTGGATTTCCTGCGCGTAGGTGGCGGAAACCGTGGTGATGCGGTCGGCATGGTACAGCCCGGCCTTGAGGAAGCTGATCGCGCCATAGCACTCGCATCCCTCCACCGAGAAGGCTTCGGGCGGCAGGCGGAACTGCGCCAGGCACGCGGCGGGAAACCGCCCCTGGAAGGCCAGGTTGTGAATGGTCTGGATAACCGGCGTGCGGGGCGTGTCCTGCCCCCCGGCCGCGCGGTCGTGATACAGATAGGCCGCCGTAAGCCCCGCCTGCCAGTCATGCGCCTGCACCAGATCGGGGCGGTAGCAGGCCAGACGGCCCTGCGCTATGTCGGCCGCCACGCGCGACAGGGCGGCAAAACGCACGCCGTTATCGGGCCAGTCCCGTCCCTCGGGGCACAGATAGGGGTTGCCGGGGCGGTCGTACAGATCCGGCGCATCCACGATCAGCAGATCCAGCCCCGCCACATGGCTGGACCACAGCAGCGCGGGGTAGCCCAGCAGGTCGGGCAGCGTCGCCAC
>NZ_BAIO01000691.1 GCF_000613305.1 Komagataeibacter kakiaceti JCM 25156 | reverse complement strand
CGCGCCTTCCTCAAGGACGCGCCGCTCGTGCTGCTTGATGAACCGACAGCCCATCTGGACCCACGGACCGAGGCCGATGTGTTCGAAAGCCTGCGCAGGCTCGCCGCGCGGCGCACCGTCATCCTTGCCAGCCATTCGGCGGCGGTGGACGGGTTCGGGGGGCAGCGCATCGTTCTTGAGCGCGGCCATATCGCCGCCAGCATGGAGAGCGCATCGTGAAAACCTCTGAAAATCGGGCGCTCGAACGGCAGGCGGACCGTGAGGGCGTTCTGGCCCCGGTGCTGCAGATCCTGCATATCTGGCGCGGGCGCGCGCCGCTGCTGACGGCGGGCGCCATCCTGTCCTTGCTGGCCCTGCTGATCGGCCTTTTGCTGATGCGTGAGGCGGGTGTCCGTGTCGCCGCGATGACACTGGGCATGGTTGTGGTCACCGCCGGAAGCCTGCGCATTCTGGGTAGCGCGCGCGTGGTCCTGCGCTATTCGGAACGGCTGCTTACGCATGATGCGATGTTCCGGGCGCTGGCGGATGTGCGCGTGTGGTTTTTCCGCAATCTGGCGCGGGGGGCGGCGGCGGGCCTTGGTTTCCGCCGCGCGGGGGATCTGCTGTCGCGCCTTGTTTCGGATGTGGAGGCGCTGGACGGGCTTTACCTGCGCATTATCGTGCCACTGGCTGGCGCGGTCCTGATCCTGCCGTTCCTGTTCATCGCCATCAATATGGTCAACACGGTCCTGGCGATTGTGGTGACGGGGCTTTTCGCCTGCGGGGCCTTTCTCCTGCCGCTGATCGCCGCGATGATGGGGCGGCGCGAGGGGGGAGAGGTCAACCATGCGGCGGCGCAGTTGCGTATCGGCGTGCTGGACATGGTGGGGGGCCTGCGTGAAATCGCGACCTTCGGGGCGGAGGGACGCATGATGGACCACGTCCATGCCCGTGATGGGGCGCTGTGCCGCGCGCAGATGAAACAGGCCCGTATGCTGGCCGTGGCCGGGGCGGCGTCCTATCTGTGCGGGCAG
>NZ_BAIO01000692.1 GCF_000613305.1 Komagataeibacter kakiaceti JCM 25156 | reverse complement strand
CAATACCAGCGCGCTGCTCCTGCCGGGGCGGGCGGCGCAGACCCAGCTTATCGCGCTGGACATGGCGGGGTATGGCGTATCGGCGGGGTCGGCCTGTTCATCGGGCAAGGTGGCGCGCTCGCACGTGCTTGAGGCCATGGGGCTGGGCGCGGATGCCGGTTGCGCCATCCGTGTCTCCCTGCCGTGGTCGGTCACGGGGGCGGAGGTCGAGGGCTTCATCGCCGCCTACACGGCCATGGCCGGGCGGCTGGGCACACAGGCGAAAGGCCGGACATGAAGGCGGATGACCTGATCTATCTGGATTATCAGGCGACAACCCCGTGCGATCCCCGCGTGGTGACGGAGATGCTGCCGTGGTTCACACGGCACTTCGCCAATCCGCACAGCCTTGACCATGCCGCCGGGCGCGCGGCGCATGACGCGGTGGAACAGGCCCGTGCCGATGTCGCCGCCCTGCTGGGCGCGCAGGCGCGGGAGATCGTGTTCACTTCCGGCGCGACGGAGGCCAACAACCTCGCCATAAAGGGCGCGGTCCGCCACCTGCGCGAACGGGGTGACCCGCGCGCGCGGGTGGTAACCGTGGCGACCGAGCATAAATGCGTGCTGGAATCCGTGCGCGATCTTGGCCGCGAGGGCTGTGAGCCGGTCATCCTGCCCGTCCGCCCCGATGGCATGCTGGACCCGGACGTGCTGGCCCGCGCGCTGGAGGTGCCGACCCTGCTGGTCAGCATCATGGCCGCCAATAACGAAACCGGCGTGTTGCAGGATCTGGCCACGCTCGCGCCACTGGTGCGCGCTTCGGGCGCGTTGCTGCACAGCGATCTGGCGCAGGCGGCGGGCAAGGTGGATGTGGACGTGCGGGCGTGGGATCTCGATCTGGCGTCGGTTTCAGCACACAAGCTGTACGGGCCGAAGGGGGTTGGCGCGCTTTATGTCCGCCGCAGGCACGGGTGCGTCTGGCGCCGCTGTTTTCCGGCGGCGGGCAGGAGCGCGGCCTGCGTTCGGGCA
>NZ_BAIO01000693.1 GCF_000613305.1 Komagataeibacter kakiaceti JCM 25156 | reverse complement strand
AATATCCGGCAGCCCGGCATGGCGCAGCCCGAGCGCGACAAGCAGCAGGATCAGGGCCATGACGCGATAAGGCCCCACGACCGCATGCGCGAAGGCGGCCAGCACCGGCGCGCGCGCCTGCTGTGTTCCCGCCACGGCCAGACGGCTGGCGACACCCCCGATGTCGCGCATGACCAGCAATGAAAATACAACAGGTGCGATAATTCCTGACACTTTGTTGGCGATGCCCATGATCGCGATCCGCCGCGCGGCATGTTGCGCGGCCCCGAGCAGGGTCACATACGGGTTGACCGTCACCTGCAGCAGCGTCAGCCCCGCCCCCAGCAGGGACAGGCCCGCCAGCGCGCCGGGGTACCAGCGCAGCCCCACACATTCCCCGAATGCAAGCGTACCCCCGGCCATGACGGTCAATGCCGCCACGATACCGTTGCGCAGCCCCGTGCGCCGCGCCAGTTCCATTGCCGGGATCGCACAGAAAAAATAGGACAGGTAAAAACACATCGGCACCAGAAACGCGCCCACCGGCCCCAGACCGAAGGCAACCTGTACGAAGGTGATCAATGGGCCGTTCAGCCACGTCACGAACCCGATAATGAAAAACAGCGCCGCCATGACAACCAGGGGCCGCGCGCCGTATCCCCCGCGTGGCGGTGTCGGATGCTGCCGGGTCAAATCGCGCCCTCCCTTTCCATGCCGTGGGCCATCGCGCCACCTCATGGCGGAACCGTAACAGGTTCGGACGCCACTGACAGCGTCATGCCCATATTCCGTGCGGTGGCGTGACCTGCTATGGCTGACCCACCCGTGACAACAGGACAGGCTGGACGGTCATGCGCCTGCGCTCCCCATGGCATCCCCATCTCCCACCGGGCGATACCTCCCCCGCCGAGCGTCTGGCCGATGCGCTGGCAGGCGACATACTGGCTGAAAAACTGGATGCGGGCGACCGCCTGCCCGCCCATCGCGACCTTGCATGGCGGCTGGGCATTGGCGTGGGCAGCGTC
>NZ_BAIO01000694.1 GCF_000613305.1 Komagataeibacter kakiaceti JCM 25156 | reverse complement strand
TGCCGTGGCGCCATCCACGGGTTCACATCCGTCCCGTCCGGCACCACGGGTACGGGGGGCCAGATTTCACACGCCCCCCCTGCCCCGGTCGGGCGGTGACATGGGCGGGAATGGTGCCATCGGGCTCCACCACGCCACGCGCGGCGACGGGGTTGGCGAAGACACTGTCCACCAGTTGCAGCACGGGCGCCGTGGAGCGGAAGGAGACGGTCAGCGCGGGTTCACGCCACGGCACATGGGCCGCGGCCGCGCTGTGGCGGAAACGCTGCCGCCATGCGCGAAACGCCGCCGGGTCCGCGCCCTGGAAGGAATAGATCGACTGCTTGTAATCCCCCACCGCGAAGATGGTGCGGGGGCAGCCATCGGCGTCATGCGTGCCTTCACCGGAGAAGAATTCCGCCGTCAGCCCACCGGCGATAGCCCACTGGTCGGGGGATGTATCCTGCACCTCATCGAGCAGCAGGTGGTCGATGCCCCCGTCAAGCTTGTACAGCACCCATGCCGCACCCGGATCGCGCAGCAGGTCCAGCGTGCGCTCGATCAGGTCGTCATAATCCACCATGCCCTGCGCGCTCTTGCGCGTGGCGTAGCGTTCCAGCACCGGCTGAGCCACGTCCAGCAGCGCGCAGGTCAGCGCGAACACGGTCATGGCGCGCAACTGCCCCTCGGTCCCGATCACCCGTTCGGCCTCGGCCAGCAGGGCCGCGGCCAGTTCCGGGCGTTCGGTCGCGATTTTGGGGTTCAGGCCGCCACGTTTGCGCGGCGCGCCCTCACGCGTCAGAAGCGCGTCACGCCAGTCGGCCCACTGCCGCGCACGGGTTTCAACATCGGAACCCAGCCATGCCAGCATGGCCTCGGCCTGTTTGCGCACCGTGGGCGAGCCTTCGCGCGCGACATGGCGCAGCCCGTCGCGCAACTGGTCCTCATCAACAATGCCGGCACAGGCCTGCCGGAGGATTTCAGCCTCATCCCGCCCGCTTATGCCCAGCAGGCGCATCAGCGCG
>NZ_BAIO01000695.1 GCF_000613305.1 Komagataeibacter kakiaceti JCM 25156 | reverse complement strand
CTGGCCTTCCTGCCGCAGGCCCGCACGGCGGAGGGCTGGCTGCGCACCCATCCGGGCATGCTGGGCGCACGTGGGGAATGGACGGCTTCTTCGCCGCGCGTTTCCGCCGGGCCTGATGCGCCGGGGCGCGATGGTACGAAAGGTTGGCGTCGGCCATGGATTGCTGTTAAAAAACAGGCATGGCTGCTCTCAAGACCCCCCTCGTCGCGCCCAGCGTCCTGTCCGCTGATTTCTCCCGCATGGCGGATGAAGTCGCCGCCGTGGAACACGCGGGCGCGGACTGGCTGCATCTGGATGTCATGGACGGGCATTTCGTGCCCAACCTGTCCATGGGGCCGCAACTCATCAAGGCGCTGCGTCCGAAGTCGCAACTGCCCTTTGACGTGCACCTGATGATCGCGCCGGTCGATCCGTATATCGAAGCCTTCGCCCAGGCCGGGGCCGACCACATCCACCTGCATGTGGAGGCAGGGCCGCACACCCACCGTTCGCTTCAGCACGTGCGCGACCACGGGGTGAAGCCGGGCGTGGCGATCTGTCCCGCCACCCCGCCCGAAGCGGTGGGGGAGGTGCTGGATCTGGTGGACATGATCCTTGTGATGACGGTCAACCCCGGCTTTGGCGGTCAGAAATTCCTGACAAGCCAGTTGCGCAAGATCGAGACCCTGCGCCGCATGGCGGACGCGACGGGGCGTGATATCCGCATTGGCGTCGATGGCGGGATCAACACGCATACCGCGCCGCTGGCGGTCGCCGCCGGGGCCGATGTGCTGATCGCGGGCACATCGGTGTACGGGCAGGATGATTACGCCGCCGCGATCAGGGGCCTGCGTACCGGAGCGCACGGCCCGGCGTGAGCGAACGCCGCCCGCTACTCCACGGGGGTAAGAGTTCATGACGTTTAAGCGTATGACGCGCGGCGCGCGTCTGTCGTTTGCACGCCTGTCCCTGTTCGGTGGCGGCAAGCGCCTGCCCGCCGCGCCCGTCCATACCATGCGCGACCTGTG
>NZ_BAIO01000696.1 GCF_000613305.1 Komagataeibacter kakiaceti JCM 25156 | reverse complement strand
CCGCCGGGTCATCGGCAAAGCGGCCCATCGGCCACGGCGGGGCCGTCCACCACCGTCACCACGCCATCCACCGTCATGCGGGTGCGGATCGTGGGCCAGCCGAACGCCTTGAGCAGCGGCTTGGGCAGCGCCAGCCCCGATGTCTCGATCACGATATGGTCGGGCGGGGTCGGGCGGTCGAGCAGGGCTTCCATGGTGGGCAGGAAGTCATCCGCCACGGTGCAGCACAGGCAGCCATTGGTCAGTTCCACGATGTCATCATCGCCGCAGCCTTCTATGCCGCAGGCGCGCAGCGTGTCGCCGTCAATGCCCAGCGTGCCAAATTCGTTCACGACAATGGCGATGCGCCTGCCGCGCGCATTGGCCAGCACATGGCGCAGCAGCGTGGTCTTGCCCGCGCCCAGAAAGCCGGTGATGACGGTAACGGGCACCTTGGCGCGCGCCGTGGCGGAAGTGTTCATGGCGATCAGGCTCCAGAAAAGAGGGAAGCGGGAAAGCGGCCGCGCACCATGCCCGACAGGCTGGCCGGACGGCGCGAGGGCATGACGGTGCCACTGCGCGATGTGGCGTAGGCGACGATGTAGGTGAGCAGGTCGGCCGCCTTTTCCGGACCAAGTTCCGCCAGCAGCCAGCCCCATTTGCCCGGCGTGGCGACCACGGCGGCGCAGCCGCTGTCACACATGGCCAGGCAGTTGACCTCATGCACCACGATTTCCGCGTTGCCCGCGGCCAGCGTGGTGAGCGCATCGTGCAACTGGCGGCCCTGCGGGTTGTCCGACGCGGGCAGGCCGCGGCGGCAGGTCACGCACACATGCACATGCACGGGTGATGCTTCCGGCAGCTGTTGCGCCAGTGGCTGTTGCGTGGGTGTGGTCATGCTCCATGCCCTTTCGCGGCATTGCTGCGCGCAGGCAGCCGTACAAGGCGGGGTGCATGATGACGGCGGCCACGGCCGCGCGGGAACGGCGGATGGCCCATCGCGTGCCGGGCACCCCGCCAGCCA
>NZ_BAIO01000697.1 GCF_000613305.1 Komagataeibacter kakiaceti JCM 25156 | reverse complement strand
CCGCCTGCGCGGCTTGCGGGTGGGCGGCCTGCCAGGCGGCGGATGTCCAGAGATAGAACGGAATCTCATAGGCCGCGCGCACATCCCCATGCATGGGGATGCCGGCGGTGCATTCATCCACCCGCACCCCGTGATCCGCTACATAGAACAGCGCCGCCGAACCGCCATGGTCCCGCAGGGTCGCGACCACATGGGCCAGGACATGATCGGTATAGGCGATGCTGTCATCATAGGGCCTGCCAACCCCGCCAAACGCGGCGGGGTAACGGTCGGCCGCGTTTCATGGCTGCCGAACAGATGCAGCACGATGAAAACCGGCCCCTTCGCCCCCCTGATCGCATCATCCACCACCGGCAGCATCCGTTCATCCAGCACCGGGCGGCTCATCAGGCCGCCATGGACGGTGGTGTAGGCAATATGGTCCGCCTGCTCGGAATAGGCGCCGATCACACTGTCATACGGGCCGAGGCGGGGGTGGTTGCTGATCCACCATGTATCGTATCCCGCCGCATTGAACACCGAGACGAGATCATGCCCCGGCGTGGCCCCCGGACGCAGCCGGTCATAACCCGACAGGATGACCGGCACCGCGCCGACCGTGTAATCGAAGGGGGTCACCATATCATCAAAACGCAGCAGGCCCGCGACCTGCTCCATTTCCGGGGTGGTGGGCACGCCGTAACCGTACAGATGGTGGTGGTCGCGCCGCGCGCTTTCCCCTATGGCCAGCACGATGACCTGCGGCGTGCCGGGCTGCGGCGGGTTCAGGAAATGGACGGGCTCATGGCTGATACGCCGCGCCATGTCGGTCACGCGCCGTGTTTCACGCCGGGCGGCGACATAGCCCGTCAGCAGGCTCCACGGCCATGCGCGGTCGAAACGGGAATGAATGGCCACCATCGGGTTTTCGGTCCCGCCGCGCGTGGGGGGCAGATGCTGCCATAACCGCACCGTCGGCACCACGATCCACGCCACCAGCACGCCCGCGCCGATCAGGCGCGCC
>NZ_BAIO01000698.1 GCF_000613305.1 Komagataeibacter kakiaceti JCM 25156 | reverse complement strand
GCTGGCCCGCCCCCGCCCCATGCGCCATGATGACGCCGCGAAATACGCACCGGAACGGCACGACCCGGAACAACACGGCTAGGACAGGGCATGGCGGTATGGTATGGCCCCCATCCTTCAGGATCGACACAGACGGGGGCGGTAAGGCACATGTTTTCCAGCGAGCAGAAATCGGCGATCGAGACAGCCCGCGCCGGTTGGGCGCAGACACGTCGTCTTGTCGTACCCGCGGTGGAAGACGTGCTGTACTCCCCCATTCCCGTGCTGGAGACCGGCTTCGTGCGCGCGGTCGATTACATGGGCGGTGACAGCGGCATCGTGCAGGCGCGCGCGTTTCCTACGGCAAGGGCACGCGCAGCACGTCCGATGACCGGGGGCTGATCCGCTACCTCATGCGCCACCGCCACACC
Source organism: Komagataeibacter kakiaceti JCM 25156 (assembly GCF_000613305.1). The sequence continues at coordinate 592 of NZ_BAIO01000698.1, read as the reverse complement.
AGCCCGTTCGAACTGGCGGTGCTGAAACTGCACGTGCGCGCGCCCATTTTCGTCACCCGCCAGTGGTTCCGCCACCGCACCGCCAGCATCAACGAATACTCGGCGCGCTATTCCGTGCTGGAAAAGGAATTCTATTTCCCCCGGCCGGAAGACATTGCCGCCCAGTCCACCAGCAACAAGCAGGGACGCGCCGACAGCCTGCCGCCCGAACAGGCGCAGCAGGTGCTCGACATCCTGCGCGATGACGCCTCACGCTGCTATGACCATTACATGGACCTGCTGAACGAGGATGAAAACGGCCAGACCCGCGACCCCTCGCGCCCGTCCGTGGCGCGTGAGCTGGCGCGGATGAACCTGCCGGTCAACATCATGACGCAGTTCTACTGGCAGATTAACCTGTGGAACCTGCTGCACTTCCTGCGCCTGCGCGCCGACAGCCACGCCCAGTACGAAATCCGCGCCTATGCCGACGCCATCCTGCGGATCGTGGAGAAATGGGCGCCGCTGACGTTCGAGGCCTTTACCGACTACATGCGCGACGCGGTGCTGCTGTCCGGCCCCGCGCTGCGCGCGCTGCGCGCGGCCATGGGCG
>NZ_BAIO01000699.1 GCF_000613305.1 Komagataeibacter kakiaceti JCM 25156 | reverse complement strand
GGTGGACATGACATCCGCCGGGCCGCAGCGCCTGTTCGGGCTGGTGGGCAAGGGACGCATCGCGGTGGGGTACGATGCCGATTTCTCGGTCGTGGATCTGGCCGCCCGCTGGACGGTCCGGCAGGAATGGCTGGCGTCCAAATGTGGCTGGTCGCCCTTTGTGGGGCGTGAACTGACAGGCCGCCCCATTGGCACGATTATCCGTGGCAACGTCGCCATGTGGGAAAACGAACTCGCCCCCACGGCCCAGGGCGCGCCCCTGCGTTTTGAGGCGACGGATCGCCCGCAGGCCGTCTGAGCATATAAAACACAAAAATTTCCGGATGCCGCCTTTTCCCGGAAAGGCGGCGTTTCCTGAAGCTTTTTGAAAAAAGCTTCACCAAAACTTCTTTACGGTTCGCAGAATGGTCCGTTCCAATATAGGAAGCGAACTTCTGTTTAAGCTTGTTTTTTCAGGGAAATTAATGGTGCCCAAGGGCGGGATCGAACCACCGACACTGCGATTTTCAGTCGCATGCTCTACCAACTGAGCTACTTGGGCACCGGGCCGTTGTCCGGCAGGTCACGACAGTCTGGTCCGCCGTGACGATGGACAAGCGTTTAACCCACCTCATCGTCGGGATCAACCCGTCTTGTGTATTTTTCATCCGTGTCAGGGGAAATCTCTGCCGAGGGCACGCGGTACTGCCCGGAAAACCAGCGGCCGAGATCGACATCGGCGCAGCGTCGCGAGCAGAACGGCCGGTAGCGCGTCTGCGCGGGCTGGCCACAGATGGGGCAGGGCGGAAGGCGGATGGTTCAGTCATGGTCAAATCTCCAGCCATTGGCGGGCAGGGTCTGATCCGTAACAGGCTGGAGCATGCGGCCGGTCAGGCGCATGAAATCCTCCATCCAGGCGGGATGGTCCTGCAAGACCTGCATGATACCATAGCCACAGCCCAGCCTGACAGGCTGGCCGCTGGAGGGCATGCCCCGGTCGGCCTGCATCCGCACCCGCAGGGC
>NZ_BAIO01000700.1 GCF_000613305.1 Komagataeibacter kakiaceti JCM 25156 | reverse complement strand
CTGCCAGAACTGTACATCCATGGGCAGTACGGTGCCCGGCGCGGTCCCGGCGGGCTGCTGCGCGGCGGGATAGCGGGCCAGGAAATCAGCCTGCCGGCCGGGCTGGACAATGAAGTGCAGCAGGTTGCGCGACTGCACCAGCTGCTCCGCCGACTGGCCCGCCACCACCCCCCATGACAGGCCATAGGACAGCGCCATATCCGTATTGACCCCGATCGTGTCGCGGCGGCGCGGGGCGATGGTGCGCACCGCATCCGCCGGCGCGCTGCTCATCAGCACCTGTCCGTGTTCAAGAATGCCGGCCGCATCGGCGGGCGTGGACCACCATGTTATGTAAGGCCGCAACTGGCTGAGCTTGCGAAAGGCGCGGTCCACCCCTTCCGGCGTGGCCAGCAGGCCATAGACATCGGCAGGGGCCACGCCATCGGCCATCAGCGCGATTTCCAGCGTCGTGCGCGGGTCGCGCCGCAGGCCACGCTTGCCGGGAAAACGCACGATGTCCCAGAAATCGGCCCAGCGCGGCGCCGTCCTGCGCCATGCCTGATCCCATGCCACCACCACCTGCGTGGTCAGCCCCGGCGCGCCGCAGCCATCGGGGTTGGTGCTGCTGCCCGCCAGATGCACGACCAGACCCTGCATGCAGGCGGCGCGGATGGTGCTATCCTCGGTAAAGACCAGTGACCAGGGGCCGCCGCTACCCGCGTGCAGCCCGTGGCTGTCCAGTTCCGCCAGGGTACCGCTCCAGACCCTGCGCGCCACCGCCTGACCCGACGCGCGGGCGAAAGGCTGGAAGAACGCCATGTTCTGCGCCTGCTCGAGCCGCGAATCCATGGTCGCCACCACCAGGGCGGGCCTGGCGCGCACATGCGCGGCCCTGCCGCACGCAGGCAGCACGAACAGGCCACCCACCGCCACAAGCAGGGGGAAACAGGGCGGAGCGGAGGGGACGGCTGGGCACGAACGGGGGGCGCGAACTGGGGCACGGACA
>NZ_BAIO01000701.1 GCF_000613305.1 Komagataeibacter kakiaceti JCM 25156 | reverse complement strand
CCGGCCCGCTCCCGCCACGGGTGGGCGTGGTCATCGCCGTGGCGTCGGGCAAGGGCGGGGTCGGCAAATCGACCACGGCCGTGAACCTCGCGGTAGGGCTGGGGCTCGAGGGGCTGAAGGTCGGGCTGCTGGATGCCGATATCCACGGCCCGTCCCTGCCGCGCATGATGGGGCTGAAGGACCAGCCCGAAGTGGCGGATGGTCACCTGATCCCGCCGCGCAAATGGGGCATCAGCGCCATGTCGATCGGCATGCTGGTGGACGAGACCGAGGCCATGATCTGGCGCGGGCCGATGGTGATGGGGGCCATCAACCAGTTGCTGGGCGATGTGGAATGGGGCGCGCTGGATGTGCTGGTGGTGGACATGCCCCCCGGCACGGGAGACGCGCAGTTGACACTGGCGCAGAAAACCGCGCTGGCGGGCGCCATCATCGTCTCCACCCCGCAGGACATCGCGCTGCTGGACGCGCGGCGCGGCATCACCATGTTCGGGAAGATGAACGTGCCGGTGCTGGGGATTGTGGAAAACATGTCCTATTTCTGCTGCCCCAACTGCAACCACCGCACCGAACTGTTCGGCCATGGCGGCGCGCGGGCGGAAGCGGAGAAGATGGGTGTGCCGTTCCTGGGCGAGATCCCGCTTCTGGCCGATATCCGCGCCAGTGCCGATGAGGCGCGCCCATCGTGATCGCGGCACCCGACAGCCCGGCGGGGCAGGCCTATCGCGGGCTGGCCCATACGGTCGGCGCGACCGTGCGCCGCGTGCTGGAACAGAAGAAAAACACCCGCTGATCCATCCGGGCTGAACGCGGCGGGTCATGGAACGCCGCCTTTTTGAAAAAAGGCGGCACCCAAAAACTTTTATTGTTTTATATCAATCAGTTGTTTTCGGGCAGAGTCCCGACCGACGCCCGCTGTCAAAGCCTGCGGTCGCGCTTGATCCGGTCCCATGCCGCATTGATGCGGGCGATACGCGCCGCGCCGCG
>NZ_BAIO01000702.1 GCF_000613305.1 Komagataeibacter kakiaceti JCM 25156 | reverse complement strand
GAACCGGCCCCGAGCGCGCAGGCCGCCAGCATTTCATCCACCGCCGCCGCGATCCGCGCGCGATCGGGCGGGGGCAGCATGAGGGTCGTGGCCCCTTCCTCCAGCCTGCGCATATGGCGGTCGAAACTGCCTGACCTGCCCGGCGGAGACACGCATGGTCTCGAACAGGCCATCCCCCAGCAGGAAACCCCTGTCCGCCGGTCGATACGCGCCTGCCCGGCGGGCAGCAGGCGGCCATTGAGCCAGACCGGCAGGGAAGCCGCCACGGTCATGCGCCCGCCCCCTCCGCCCGGGTGCCGAAAATCGCGAGGAGGGCCGCTATTTTCAACTGCATTTCACGATATTCGCGCATCGGGTCGGACTCGAAGGTAATGCCCCCGCCAGCGGCGGCGATGATGTGGTGGCGCGTCATGACCAGCGTGCGGATGATGACGGAACTATCCATCGCGCCATCACACCCGATCCAGACCACGGCGCCGCAATAGGCCCCACGGGGGGAGGCCTCCAGTTCATCAATAATGCGCATGGCGCGGTGTTTTGGCGCGCCGGTTACCGAACCGGGCGGCAGGATGGCGCGCAGCAGGTCGGGCGCGTCGCACCCTTCGCGCAACTGCCCCGTCACCTCCGACACCAGATGGTGCACATGGGCAAACCGCTCGACCCCGAACAGTTCGGGCACCCCGACGCTGCCCAGCCTTGCCACGCGCCCGATGTCATTGCGCATGAGATCCACGATCATCAGGTTTTCCGCCTGTTCCTTGGCGTCATGACGCAGGGTGTGGGCCAGATGTTCATCCTCGGCCGGGGTCACGCCGCGCGGGGCCGTGCCCTTGATGGGCCGGGTGCTGATCGCGCCATGGGCCGCAAGGGCGACAAACCGCTCGGGCGAAGCCCCGAGAAGGGCCCATTCCCCGTTACCGGACAGGAACGCCCCGAACGGCGCGGGAGAATGCGCGCGCAGGGTCCGGTACACATCAACCGGC
>NZ_BAIO01000703.1 GCF_000613305.1 Komagataeibacter kakiaceti JCM 25156 | reverse complement strand
TCCTGCACCGGGTCCGCCGCGACGGTCCGGGCCGCCGCCATAATCCTGGCCATAACCGCCGCGCTGATACCCATCGGGCGGGCCGCCATGGTGGTGATGGTGCCGGCCGCCATAACAGGCGGCAAGCGAAAGCATCAGGGTCACGGCGCATAAGGTGCGGATGGTACGGTTCATTCTGGCCTCCTGTATTCATGAATAGAACGTGGCGGGGGCCGGAAGGTTTGATCGGCGGGCTGTTTTCAGGCGGCGTCCCTGTCACGCATCGGGGGCTGGCGGGTTTTCTTCCGCGCGCCGGGTGGGAAAGGTGCTGACGGCCCGGCATCCTTCAGGCGCGTTTTCACGCAGGAAATTCGCGAATTCGGCAAAGGCCGGTCCCCGTGGGTCCGTTGCGCGCCAGACAAGGCCGATGGTCCGGTTGGCCCCCGCGATGGGGGTAAGGGAGATCAGGTCCGCCCATTCGCCACGGTTGCGCAGCGCCAGCCGGGGAATGAGCGAATAGCCCTCCCCCGCCCCGATCATGTGCCACAGCATTTCCAGGCTGGCGGCAAGGCGCTGCTGGTCGCGCTGGATGGGCATGCCGCACAGCGCCAGCGCCTGATCGCGCAGGCAGTGGCCATCTTCCAGCAGCAGCAGGTCCGGCCCCTGAAGGTCGCCCATCAGCAGCGCCGGGCGTTCGGCCAGGGGATGATCGGCGGGAAAGGCGGCCAGGAACGGTTCCTCGAACAGAGGCGCGCAGTGGAAGTTCTCCCCCTTTACGGGAAGCACGGCGAAGACCAGATCAAGCTCGTCATGGCGCAGGGCGCGCAGCATGATGTTGGTCAGGCTGTCGGTCAGTTGCAGCTGCAGTTGTGGGTGGGCGCGCCGTAGCAGCGGCAGCAGGCTGGGCACGTAATAGGGGCCAAGGGTCGCGATCAGGCCGATGCGCAGCAGCCCCTCCAGCGGTCCGGTCTGCACGCGGGCGGCTTCGATCATGGCGCGGGCGGCG
>NZ_BAIO01000704.1 GCF_000613305.1 Komagataeibacter kakiaceti JCM 25156 | reverse complement strand
CCGGGGTCAGGGCCAGCGCCAATCCACAAAGCGCGCCGCGCAGTCGCGCGTGTCCGGTCCGGGCCATAATGCTGCTGCGCATACCTGTCATCATCCGATCCATTATTGTTCTACTACCGTCGTTTCTTGCGTAGCGGATCGTATGGGGAAAGAACATACCCGCACAGGTAAAAAAACACGTTCGCGGCAAAATGGGCGCGGCCGTTCCGTTACAGCCGCCAGATCAGCGGTGTGTGCGACAGGAAAATAAGGCACAGCCCGCCGAAGAACAGCACGCGGAACCCCCGGTTCGCCCCGATTTCCAGAAATTCGTCACGTGTTACGATCTGCATGAAGGAATCGGATACGCGCCCGCGCGCGCCCTCGGGCAGACCAGCTATCCGCGCGCGCCATTCATTGCGGTGGCGGGCCTGTTCGGCATGGGAAATATTGGCGCGGCGGTACAGCCTGTCCACGTACTCATCCAGATCTTCCACGCGGAACATGACATCGCGCCCATTGCGCATGGCGGCATGGGGGCCCGCCCTTACCAGGCGCAGGCATCGCAGCCGCAGCAGCGTGATGCCGACATATTCCGCCGCCTCGCGCAGCGGCAGCATGCGCTTGAGGGGAAACATGTGCACTGTCGCCTGCGGATCACCTGAAGAGGATGATGTAGGGACGGTCATGTCCGGAAGCGTCAACCATCCCACGGGGCGAAGTCAATGAGAATATGCCGCCTGTCCCTTACATGGCGGCATATGACCTATATGCCGCATTGGGGGCTAGCGGCAGACCCTGCGGCTGCCGTCGGACGCAATATAGGTGCCGGTCTGCGCATCGAAACAGGCATTGGCCGCGCAACTGCTGACAACGGGCGTGATGTCGGGATGCACCATGGCCCCGATGCTGTTGGCCTCACGCGCGGCATGACCGCATAGCGGCGTATCGGCCGGGGCGGAGGGATCGTTTGTCAGCACGATGCCCGATGGCGGCGCGCCTTC
>NZ_BAIO01000705.1 GCF_000613305.1 Komagataeibacter kakiaceti JCM 25156 | reverse complement strand
GGCGTTCCAGAGCGGAGGCAGGGCCAGTATGTTGGCAAGCTGGTGCGTGTGGACGGGTGCTACATCACCTCCGCCAGTTCGGGTGGCGCGGACTGCGCCGCGTTCCGCATTGCCGATCTGCCGGGCAAGGTGGACTGGAATGGCTCCGTCCCGCTCGATGGCCCCACGATGGAGAACGCCTCCTTCCGCAAGGCCCAGCAGATCTGTGGTGATACTGGCCGCCATGACCAGTGTCGGGCCGAAGTCAGTGGCGATGTGTACGATCCGTTTGGTGATATGGGCGTGCAGGGGCAGCGGAATTTCGAACTGCGCAATGTCCGCATCCACTGGCTGGCCGAACCCACGCCGCAGGAGGGTGAGAAAACCCACCGGCGCGGGACGGAGCGCCCCGGCAGGTCCTAAGGCGCGCTAAAGGCTCTTTCTAAAATAATGGGTTGATAGAAACGGAAGTTTTTGGGTGCCGCCTTTTTTCAAAAAGGCGGCGTTCCCTGAAGGCTTTTTGAAAGAAGCTTCACCAGAAACTGCCTCGTATTTTTCAGGTTTTCAGGCGGGAACCACGCCATTATGGGCGGCTGTTCGTTCGCGGCCGCCGGTCCGTCGTGTGAATTGCTTTTTACGCGTGGCAGCATTGCGGGCCATGCCGGGATGCCTGATAAGGGGAGCAGGGCCGGGCGAGTCTGGCCGTTCCTTTGCACGGGATCTTCCCATGACTCCGCTCGCGCTGATTCTGATTGGCACCGGCTCCATCGCCGTCCTGCTTCTGCTCATTCTCGGGCTGCGGCTGCATCCCTTCGTGGCGCTGCTGGTCGTGGCGGTGGCCGTGGCGTTGCTGACCGGCATGCCGGTGGCGAAGCTGGCCGATGCGATTCAGGGCAGTATGGGCCGCACCATGGGCCATATCGCCATTATCGTCGCCCTTGGGGCCATGATCGGCCGGATGATCGACCTTTCGGGCGGCGCGGCGGTAGTGGCGGG
>NZ_BAIO01000706.1 GCF_000613305.1 Komagataeibacter kakiaceti JCM 25156 | reverse complement strand
CCGGCACGCGCGATCCACCACTCCAGCCGCCGCCAGTGGCGCAGGATACGCCAGACCCGCGCGGATATGGCGCGGCGGTCGCCGCCGCCGATATAGCGCCGCTCCCTGAAGAAAGCGTTGGCCAGCGCATCGGCCGGACGCTGCGGCGTCGCCTCCATTGCGGCAAGCAGGTCAATGGCGGCGGAAAGCCGTGCGCTGGGTGTCATGGATTATGGAACCGTTACTGTCATGAAACCGGCAGGATCAGTCCTGCCGGTAGTTCGGGGCTTCGCGCGTGATGGAGACATCATGCACATGGCTTTCACGCAGGCCCGCGCCGGTAATGCGGCGGAAACGCGCGCGCTTCTGCAGGTCCGCCACCGTGGCGGAGCCGGTATAGCCCATGCCGGCGCGCAGGCCGCCCACAAGCTGGTGGACCACCGCGCCCATGGCCCCCTTGTACGCCACGCGGCCTTCGATCCCTTCGGGGACCATCTTGTGGGTGTCCTTGATTTCCTGCTGGAAATAGCGGTCGGCCGATCCGCGCGCCATCGCGCCAAGGCTGCCCATGCCGCGATAGGATTTGTAGGTGCGGCCCTGATACAGGAACACCTCGCCCGGCGCTTCCTCCGTGCCGGCCAGCAGCGAGCCGACCATCACCACATCCGCCCCGGCGCCAATGGCCTTGACTATATCGCCCGAGGTGCGGATGCCGCCATCGGCAATGGCGGGCACATCGAGTTCATGGCACGCAGCGGAAGTTTCCATCACGGCGGAGAACTGCGGCACGCCCACCCCCGCCACAACGCGCGTGGTGCAGATGGAGCCGGGGCCGATCCCCACCTTCACGCAGTCCGCACCGGCGTTGATCAGCGCGCGGGCGGCTTCGGGCGTGGCGACGTTACCGGCCACGATCTGGATCTCGTTTTCAATCGCGCGCAGGCGTTCGATGGTTTTCAGCACGCCCGCCGAATGGCCATGCGCGGTATCGACC
>NZ_BAIO01000707.1 GCF_000613305.1 Komagataeibacter kakiaceti JCM 25156 | reverse complement strand
AGAAGCGCCGCCGCCGCGTTGCCAAACCGCCCCTCCAGCCCGAATCGCATGCCGGTCAGGCCCGCGCACAGGCCCAGCATGGTCATGAGGTTCGGGATCATGCGGTTGAAGGACAGGCCGCGCACGCGGGGGCGCTGGCGTTTCTTCAACCTGCGGGGGGGACGCATGGGACCGGGGGAAGGGACGGCCATGCCCGATCAGAGCCGCGCCATTACGGTTTCACCACCGATCATGGTCTGCCCGACCTCGACCAGCGGGGTGACATCGGCGGGCAGGTACAGATCCGTGCGTGAGCCGAAACGGATCAGGCCGAAACGCTCGCCCGTTTCATACTGCATGCCTTCCTCGGCGTCGCACAGGATGCGCCGGGCGATCAGCCCCGCGATCTGCACCACCGCCACCTGCCGCCCGTCCTTCAGGGTCAGGCGCAGGGCGTTGCGTTCGTTGAGTTCCGAAGCCTTGTCGAGACTGGCGTTAAGAAACTGCCCCGGATGGTAGGCCACCCGTGTCACGGTCCCGGCGATCGGCATGCGGTTTACATGCACGTCCAGCACGGACAGGAAGGTCGCGATGCGCCAAACCGGGGTGTCGCCCATGTCCAGTTCCGGCGGCGGGGCGACCTTCTGGATCGAGACGATATGCCCATCCGCCGGGGCAACGGCCACATCGGGCGCCGTGGGCGTGACGCGTTCGGGGTCACGGAAAAAATACAGGCAGAACCCGAAGAACAGACCACTGGCCGTGCCCAGCCACTTCGTCAGCCTGAAGGGCAGCAGCCGCCCGACCACGGCTCCCGCGCCGGAGGCAAGGAGAAAGGGGCGCGCGGCCGGGTGCGGCGGGGCAATGACGAGCTTGATGGATTGAATCAGCGACATGGGACCATGTTCATGAAGATTTCAGTAAAATTGGTCAAGTATTCTGCGCATCCCCCGGCGGTGGGCGGGGCGTGAACAGGCGCGAGAACACCCG
>NZ_BAIO01000708.1 GCF_000613305.1 Komagataeibacter kakiaceti JCM 25156 | reverse complement strand
ATTGACATCGTGACGCGCTCGAAACTGCGCGGGCGGGGCGGGGCGGGGTTCGGGACCGGGCAGAAATGGAGCTTCGTGCCACGGGAGCCTGCATCCGCGCGCCGCAAATACCTCATCGCCAATGCTGATGAAATGGAACCCGGCACCTTCAAGGACCGGTGGCTCATGGAAGGCAACCCGCTCCAGCTTGTCGAGGGGATGATCATCGCCGCCTACGCCGTGCAGGCCGGGCATGGCGTCATTTTCCTGCGCGGGGAATACCATCTGGCCTGCGCGCGCCTGCAACAGGCCATAGGCGAGGCCCGGCGGCAGGGCTGGCTGGGGGAGAACATCCTGGGTTCCGGCTTCGGTTTCGACATCCACATCCACACCAGCGCCGGACGCTACATATGTGGTGAGGAAACCGCCCTGCTGACCGCGCTGGAGGGCCGCCGCGCCACCCCGCGCAGCAAGCCCCCCTTCCCGCAGACCGGCGGGTTATGGGGCGCGCCAAGCGTCGTGAATAATGTCGAGACCCTGAGTAACCTGCCCCACATCATCACCAACGGGGCGGACTGGTTTCTCGCCCTGGGCAGGGGGGAGGATGGGGGCACCAAGATCTATGGCGTAAGCGGCCGGGTCCGGCGGCCCGGCGCATGGGAACTGCCCATGGGCACGCCCCTGCGCCAGATTATCGAGGAACATGCCGGTGGCATGCGCCCCGGCTACACGCTGCGCGCGCTACTGCCCGGTGGGGCCTCCACCGCGTTCGTGGATGCGACGGCGCTGGATGTGCCCATGAATTATGGCGCGATGGAAAAGGCCGGAAGCCGCCTTGGCACCGGCATGGCCATCATCCTGGATGACCGGACCTGTCCCGTCGGCATGCTCCACAATCTGGAACATTTCTTCGCACAGGAATCATGTGGGTGGTGCACGCCCTGCCGCGATGGCCTGCCATGGGTGGAGCGCCTTCTGGCCGCGATCGAGG
>NZ_BAIO01000709.1 GCF_000613305.1 Komagataeibacter kakiaceti JCM 25156 | reverse complement strand
CGCTGAACTGTATGGCCTGCCCGAAGCCTGTCTGGCGCATGTGATCGCGGCCCCCCTGCTGACCAACAGCGGCAGCCCCATCGTCCCGGCCACGTTCAACGGGACAGTCGGGCTGTCCTATGTCAGCGTGACACAGGGGCGGGTGGGTGTTTACGCCCATTCCTCCGATGATTTTCCCGTGGAAACCCCGGTGCGCATCCAGACCATCGCGGGCACGGGCATGACCTACACCACCGTCCTGAACGAACTGCGCATAAGCAACGGAACCGCCCGGGACATCCCCGCCGTAATGGAGGGGATTGGCAGGCCGCAGATCAACGACCAGCCCGTGCTGGGCATTATCGGCTATGACATATTGTGCAACTACAACGTGCTGTTTGACTTTCCGGCCCGGCGGATGGTCCTGTTCCTGACCACGGACGCCCCCGGCTGCACACCCGCGCGCAACTGGGTGGACGCGGATGGCATAAGCACCCCCCTCCTGCCCGACACAGAGGGGCGGCTGACCGGCATCACCGTCCAGATCGGGGACCATCCGGTGCGGATGGAAATCGAACCGGGGGCGGACATGTCCTCCCTCACGCGCAAGGTGGCGCGAAGCGTGGGGCTGAGTTCCGCCATCCTGCACAAGGACATGAATGTCCGCACCAACGCGGGGCGGATCCTGAACGGGCGCCGGCACCATTTTGATGACATCACGATCGGCGCGTGGCGTGACCTGCCGCTGGATATCAATATCGAGAAGACGACCTACAATGTCCTGGGCATGAACTTCCTGCGGCGCAGGCGCGTCCTGCTGGCCTTCCCGCAGGGCATGGCGTTCATCTCCCCCCAGCAGGACATGCCCGATGACCGGGGGCGGGCCACGCATGGCCTGCTCAGCACCCGCACCGCCATCGCCCGCCTGATCGACATGGCCCCGCCAGCGGATACACCCACCCCCACCGGCACGGCCACGACACCG
>NZ_BAIO01000710.1 GCF_000613305.1 Komagataeibacter kakiaceti JCM 25156 | reverse complement strand
CGCGCCGACCCTACGGCCCAAAATGCCACGCAGGCGCAGGACGAGGAAGACAGCCACCAGCCCCAGAATAACCAGATCCAGAGGGAAATGACCAAAAGAGAAATTCATGCCGCGCGTCCAAAACCGCAGGCGGCCAAGCCTGCCAGAAACTAGCCTGCACCCAACATAGGCAACGCCCGGAGCCAGCACAATGCGCAACCCCCGTTAAAATTCCGGCGGCTGGTATGGCATCACCTGCTGGCCCATGCTACGGCCAGAGAATACGATATCCGTTTTCCCGTTCCATGTTACCTGCGGAGACCATAGACAAGCATGTCCGATACGACCCAGCCCCCCGCCACCGAAGATGGCCAGGGCGCGCCTCCGGCCCTGCCGCTCGCGATCAACCTGCAATACATCAAGGACCTCTCGTTCGAGGTGCCCGCCGGTGCGGAAATCTTCGCAACACTGCGCACCAGCCCGCAGATCTCGGTCAATATCGACGTGCAGGCCAATCGTCTCGAGCAGGAACAGCCGGTGTTCGAGGTGCTGCTGACCGTCAAGGCCGAAGCCAGCGAACCCCCGCAGCAGGAAGGCGGCCCCGCCGGGCGTCCGGTCTTCATCGCGGAGCTGACCTATGCCGCGATCGCGACGCTGAACAACCCGCCGGCCGAACTGATCGAGCCGATCCTGCTGGTGGAGGTGCCGCGCCTCATCTTCCCGTACGTGCGCAACATCCTGAGCGAAGTCACGCGCGATGGCGGCTTCCCGCCCGTCGTGCTCCAGCCGATCGATTTCGTGTCGCTGTGGCAGGCCAAGCGCAACTCGTTCGACCAGACGCCGGGCCACGCCTGAGCGGGCGCGCCGTTCCGAACGGACGACCGGGCCGGGGGCGCATGCTCCCGGCCTTTTTTTATCGGGCGGGATCCGGGCCGGGGCGGCAGGTCTGGTCCACACAGGCCAGCATCGCCGCCTGATCC
>NZ_BAIO01000711.1 GCF_000613305.1 Komagataeibacter kakiaceti JCM 25156 | reverse complement strand
CCGATGCCCGCCTGCTGCGCCGGGCCGACCTGTTCTGGCGTTCGCTGCAGGGGCTGACCCGGATCATATGCGGCAGCGACGTGCCCGACACCATGCCCGCCGCCAGCCTTGAAATCCTGACCGGGGAATTCGGGGTGAGCGACGCCGCCAGCCTGCTCAGGCTCATGGACCGGATGGCCGCGCGCGTCACCGCCGTGTTTGACCGCCTGATCCCGCCCATTACGGACACATCCGCGCCCGCGACGCCGCAGGGGAGTTTCCCGCCACCCCAAAGCATTGCATGATCGCGCACCCCATAACCACGCATGCGGGGCCACGGGCCACACACCGCATGCGCACAGATCAGCAAGGCAGGTCATGAGTCAGGCCAATCCCCCTTTCCCCGAACCCGGCAGCGCCGTTCCCGATTTCACCATGCCCGCGAGCCATGGGCGCACGGTCAGCCTTGACGCCCTGCGTGGCCAGCCCTTCGTGCTGTATTTCTACCCCAAGGCCAACACATCGGGCTGCACCAGGGAGGCCTGCGAATTCCAGGCCGCGCAGGCCGACCTGCAGAAGGATGGCGTGAATATCATCGGCGTCTCACGCGACGGGATGCCCGCGATCGAGAAATTCGCCGCCGATCACGGGCTGACCTTCCCCCTCGCCTCGGACGCCGATGGCAAGGTGACGGAGGCCTATGGCGTGTGGGTGGAAAAATCCATGTACGGCCGCAAATACATGGGCATCGAACGCGCGACCTTCCTCATCGACGCGACGGGTCGCCTTGTCGAATCATGGCGCAAGGTGAAGGTCACCAATCATGTCGCCGCCGTGCGCAAGGCCATCATGGCCCTGACGCTACGGTCAGGCGCGACGGACTGACTCAGTAATAGGGCCGGCCCGGGCCGCCATAGGGTCCGTAAACCACAACCGGCGGGGGTGGCGGTGGCGGCGCGTAGTAGGCGACTGGCGGCGGG
>NZ_BAIO01000712.1 GCF_000613305.1 Komagataeibacter kakiaceti JCM 25156 | reverse complement strand
CTGTTCGAGGCGCTCCAGCAGGCGGCGGCGGATATTCCGCCTCCCGCCTCGCGGGGGCGGTCATGATCACGGATGGCGAGGACCATGACGTTCCGGCCAGCGTGCCCGACATGCTCGCCCCCGATGACGGGCACGGTCACCGCACCACCCTGCCGCTGCATGTACTGCTGACCGGCCGGGGGGAGGAAACGGACCGCCACCTGCGCGTGCTTCAGGCCCCGCCATTCGCCATCGTGGGCAAGGATGTGACCATCCGCGTGGAGATTGACGACCAGGGCGCGCCCCCCATCCCCGGCGCGACCACGCAGCTTACCCTTACGCTGGGCGATGGCACGACCTTCTCCCGCCCGGTCCGGATCGGCCAGCCGCAGGACATTACCCTGCCCGTCACCCGTCCGGGTGAAATGCTGGTGGGCCTTTCCGCCCCGGAACTGCCGGGGGAAGTCTCGACGCGCAACAACCATGATGTCATCCGCATCAACGGCGTGCGCGACCGGCTGCGCGTCCTGCTGGTGTCCGGCACGCCAAACCAGGGCGAGCGCGTGTGGCGGCGACTGCTGAAGGCCGACCCATCGGTCGATCTGGTGCATTTCACCATCCTGCGGCCACCCGACCGCGATGACGGCACGCCGCTGTCCGATCTCGCGCTGATCGCCTTTCCGGTGAATGAACTGTTCCAGCAGAAGATCGGGCAGTTCGACCTCATCATTCTGGACGGGTTCGAGAACCGGGGCATCCTGCCGGAATCCTATCTGCGCAACATCGTAAACCATATCCGCGCGGGCGGCGGGCTGCTGCTGATCGGCGGGCCGGAATTCCTCACCCCCGGCTCGCTTCAGGATACGCCGCTCTCCGATGTTCTTCCCGCCCATGTCGCAACGGACGGGGGCATGGCCGTGCGCCGCTTCCGCCCCGACCTGACCGAAACCGGGCAGCGCCACCCCGTCACCTCCGGCC
>NZ_BAIO01000713.1 GCF_000613305.1 Komagataeibacter kakiaceti JCM 25156 | reverse complement strand
CGGGCCGGGCAGATCGCCAATTCCAGCACGCCCATGCTGGCGGCCCTGCTGCGCATGGCGGGGGCGGAGCCGGTGGTGCTGCCGGTGCTGCGTGATGACATGGCTGACCTCGCCGGGCTTGAACGCATGGTGGATGGGGTGGACATGCTCTTGACCACCGGCGGCGCGAGCGTGGGCAGCCATGACCTGGTGCGCCGGGGGCTGGAACAGGTCGGCTGAAGACCGATTTCTGGAAAATCGCCATCCGGCCGGGCCGCCCGCTCATGTTCGGCCATCTGGGCCGCCTGCCGTTTCTGGGCCTGCCGGGCAATCCGGTGGCGGCTTTTGTCTGTACGGTGGTGTTCGTGCTTCCGGCCCTGCGGCGCATGGCGGGGCTGGCCACGGTGGTCGAGTCCCCTGCGCAGGCCGTGCTGGGCCGGGATCTGCCTGAAAATGACTGGCGGATGGACTATATGCGCGCCAGCCTGAGCCATGATGCGGCGGGGCGGCTGGTGGCGACCCCGTTTCCGGTGCAGGATTCGGCCATGCTGCATATACTGGCGCACAGCCAGGCGCTGGTGGTGCGCGCGCCCCACGCGCCCCCGGCCTTGGCGGGGGAAAGCTGTGACATCATCCGTCTGGATCAGGTGCCGGCATAGGCGCTGATGCCGGTTGACGGAGGGTATGGAACCAATATAGAACACGAAGACAGGTTTTTGATTTGTTCCATCATATTTCAGGTCCGGCGGGCTGTCCGGGGCAAAAGGACATGTGTCATGCTTACAAAAAAACAACATGAGCTTTTGCTGTTTATCGACGGTCATCTGCGCAGCACGGGTTTCTCCCCTTCCTTCGATGAAATGAAGGACGCGCTGGGCCTGCGTTCAAAATCCGGTATCCACCGGCTCATTTCCGCGCTGGAGGAACGGGGCTTCCTTCACCGCCGCCACCACCGCGCCCGCG
>NZ_BAIO01000714.1 GCF_000613305.1 Komagataeibacter kakiaceti JCM 25156 | reverse complement strand
CGGCTTGGCATTGTCGGGGCCAACGGCGCGGGAAAAAGTACGCTGGCTGCGCCTGCTGACCGGGCAGGACCAGCCCGATTCAGGCCGCATCTCCATTGGCAGCGCCCTGTCCGTGGAGACGCTGGACCAGCAGCGCCGCTCGCTCGACCCCAACGCCACGCTGGCCGATACGCTGACGGGCGGCGGCGGCGACATGGTGCAGGTGGGTGACGAAAAACGCCACGTCATCGGCTACATGAAGGACTTCCTGTTCCGCCCCGAACAGGCGCGTACGCCCGTGGGCGTGCTGTCGGGCGGCGAGCGCGGGCGGCTCATGCTGGCCTGCGCGCTGGCGCGGCCATCCAACCTGCTGGTGCTGGATGAGCCGACCAACGACCTTGACCTTGAAACCCTCGATCTGTTGCAGGACATGCTGGCCGCCTATTCCGGCACGGTGCTGCTGGTCAGCCATGACCGTGACTTCCTGGACCGGGTCGCGTCCTCCGTCCTGATGGCCGAAGGCGGCGGGCGCTGGGTGGAATATGCCGGGGGCTACAGTGACATGCTGGCCCAGCGGCGGGATGAGACACTGGCCGCCCGCCCGCGCCAGGACCGCGAAACCGCGCAGCCCGCGGCAACGGATGTGACGCCTACATCCTCCCCCCGCCAGCCCGCGCGCAAACTGTCCTACAAGGACAAGCTGGCGCTGGAACGCCTGCCGGGGCAGATGGAAGCGCTGGAGGGGGAAATCGAGCGCCTGCGCGCCGTGCTGGCCGACCCGAACCTTTATGCGCGCGACGCCGCCGCCTTCACCGCCGCCACCACGGCGCTGGAAAAAGCGCAGGCGGATCTCACCGCCGCCGAGGAACGATGGCTGGAACTGGAAATGCTGCGCGAAACGCTTCAGTCCTCCTGAAGCGGGGGAACGATCAGGCCGGAGGTTCCATCCGCGCACGCGTGGCGG
>NZ_BAIO01000715.1 GCF_000613305.1 Komagataeibacter kakiaceti JCM 25156 | reverse complement strand
CGCTGGCCAGCGTGCGGCAGGTGCGCAAGGACGGCTGGCGGCGCGAGCGCATGTTCGAGCGCGTCAACACCTTCCGTGAAAAGCTGCGCAGGGCCAATGTGCCCTTTACCATGACGCCCAGTCACATCGTGCCGATCCCGGTGGGCGATGCGAAGCGCTGCCGCGAACTGAGTGACCGGCTGCTCAGTGATTACGGGATCTACGCCACGCCCATCAATTACCCCACCGTGCCGCGCGGGACCGAGCGCCTGCGCCTGACGCCGGGGCCGTTCCATACGGATGCGATGATGGATGACATGGTGGCCGCCCTGACCCACCTGCTGCGGCTGAACGACCTCAAGGCGCAGCCCGTACCCGCCCCCGCCATGGCCTGAACCGGGCAGCGCCCGCCCGCCACGACAGGGCGGGCGGGAATGCTCTAGCGGTTCTGGGCGATGGCCTTTTTCAGCGTGTCATAATCCGCCGCGCCGGGAATGATCTGGTGGGCGTTGAAGACGAAGGTCGGCGTGCCGTCCAGCCCGATGGCGCGCGCCAGATCCATGTTCGCCTCCAGAATGGCGGTCACCTTCGGGCTGCTCATGTCGGTCACGAGCTGGGCCGCGTTCAGGCCGGACTGGCTGGCCAGCGCGCGCATGCGCTCGGTCGTGGGGGTGGCGGAATCATTCATGACCGCGCGCTGCATGCGGAAATAGGCGTCCTGCCCCCCCTGTACGAACGCCGCCACCAGCGCCTGCGAGGCGATGAGGCTGCCCTGCCCCAGAACCGGGATGACCTTTTCGATAATCCGTACGTCCGTGTCTTCCCGCGTCAGGCGGTCGAGGTCGGGCAGCACCTTGCGGCAGTAGGGGCAGCGCGGATCGTAGAATTCCACCACCGTTGCATGGGCCGTGGCATTGCCCAGTACGCCATCGCTCGCCGCCGGGGCGAGCAGTTCGGCGCGGTGCCCG
>NZ_BAIO01000716.1 GCF_000613305.1 Komagataeibacter kakiaceti JCM 25156 | reverse complement strand
CTGGCCATGGATGATGGCGCAGCCCCATCCCCCATGCCCCCGCCCGCGCCGGATCTGCCGCCGGGGGGGAGATGCAGATCGGCAACGATGGCGTGCAGCTTGTCCTGCCCGGGCGGGATTCCCGTGTTTCCACATTGTCTTCATCCCCGCCCGCGACGCATAAGGACGTGTCGGATGCGGCCATCGTCGTTCCCAATGGCGATGGCACCAGTACCGTGGTCGCTCCGGATGGCACGGTTCAGGAACAGCGGACCGACTGACGGCGCGTATGCGCCGGTCACGGTCGGCCACAGGGGAGAGGGAACCGGAATGCTGCACATTCTCTATTTTGCATGGTTGCGCGACCGGCTGGGCTGCTCTGACGAGCGCATGGCCCTGCCGGAAAACGCGCGTTCCGTACAGGACCTGATCGCGCAGCTTCGCGCCCGTGGCGGGGAATACGGGGCGATCTTCGCCCGGCCGGAGCAGATTCGCGTGGCCGTCAACCAGCGTTTCGCCACGGTTACGGATCCCATCGCCGCCAATGACGAGATCGCTTTCTTCCCCCCGGTTACGGGAGGCTAGGCGCATGCCCCGGATCACCATCCGTGTTCAGGCCGGGCCTTTCGATAGCGCTCACGAGACCGCGCTGCTGCTGCGCGGGCAGGATATGGTGGGCGGTGTCGCGGCGTTTACCGGCCTTGTCCGTGGGGGGGGGGATCTGGTGGCGCTGGAGCTGGAGCATTATCCCGGCATGACCGAGTCCCAGATGCAGCGGATTGCCGAATCGGCATGCACGCGATTCGGGCTGGTGGGCTGCACGGTCATCCATCGGGTGGGGCGGCTGGAGGTGGGCATGCCCATCGTGCTGGTGCTGTGCGCGTCGGCGCATCGGGCGGCGGCCTTCGATGCGACTGAATTCATTATGGACTGGCTCAAGACCCGCGCCCCGTTCTGGAAGCGCGAGG
>NZ_BAIO01000717.1 GCF_000613305.1 Komagataeibacter kakiaceti JCM 25156 | reverse complement strand
ACGCCGCCAGACCACCGAGCGCCAGCATGGGCAGGCAGGCCGCAGACAGCGCGCCAGCGCCATAGGCCATATCCGCCATGGCCAGAACGCCCACCGCGCTCATCATGGCGATGACGGTCATCACGCTCCGCGCGCCCCCTTCAATCAGGCCACGCGGCGGCGTGCATTACGGATATCGGCCTGGCGGTCGGCAATCCGTGCCTGCACGGCCTGTGCGGCGCCAAGGAACATGAACTCCCCCATGCCCTGCAGCACTTCGGTCAGGTCCGCGTGCATGGCGTCCTGCTGGTGGCTGATGCGCCGCATGGCGCGTGCGGACAACGCACCGGCCACACCCGGCAGCACGCCGCCGCCCACAACCAGCCCCACGGCCAGCACCACGGCAGCCGAAAGGGAAAACACCCCCGTAACCGCCACGAACACCATGCAGCAGATGGCGGCGCTGGCGATGGGCAGCAGCACTTCCAGATAGAACTGCCCCATCCGGTCCGTATCCGCCACGAAGCGGAACAGCATGTCCCCGCTGCGCTGCCGCGCCAGCACGGCGGGCGCCTGTGGGGCAAGGCGTTCGAAACTCCACGCCCGCACCCGCCCGATCAGGCGCAGCGTCGCATCATGCGTGACCAACCGTTCCAGATAACGGGCCAGAATACGCACTGTCGCGAAGAACCGCACACCAACCGCAGGCAAAAACAGGTTGAAGGCGTTCCGTGCGGCAATCCCGCCAAGCCCGGCCACGGCAGCAGCCGCCAGCAGCCAGCCCGACAGGAACAGCAGCCCGAAACTGGCCAGCGACGCCGCAACGGACAGCCCAAGCCCCAGCGCCATCTGCCACTGCAAAGGCCGCATGAGGCCGATGATGCGCGCCAGCGTACTCATGCCGCGCGCCCCACGGTGTGCGGGCCAGAAAAGACCTGCCCGTCACGCAGGCGTACAACCTG
>NZ_BAIO01000718.1 GCF_000613305.1 Komagataeibacter kakiaceti JCM 25156 | reverse complement strand
GCCGCCAACCAGCGCGTCACCGCCGCCGCGACCATGGGCCTGCGCACCCGGCATGGTGGCCGCAAGCCCGGCCAGGACGGCAATCCCCGCTGCAATGCGCCCGATATTCCTCATGACCGTTTTCCTGCTCCTGTCTGGCTTAGGGCCGCAAGCGCCCCCTGTCGGGACAGGTTAAACAGGGTCGGCATGGCGATTTACGGGCAGGCACCGCCCTTTTCATGCCACAAAGCGGCGCGGCGGATCATGGATGGGCGGCGCGCAGTTCCTTCAGGCCCGACGGAATGGCGAACACGCTGTCCGCCTGCGGCGCGCGGGTGACGGAGGTGGCCTGCACCATGGTCCTGCCATCGCGGATCACTTCCAGCATCACGCCATCATCGGTGTAACAGATCTCGCTGGGGCGCTGGTCGGTATCCTGTGTCTGCCACAGGGTGCAGGGCGTGCCCGCCACGGTGGAGACACCCGTGCGCAGCCAGTTGCCCTGCGCGCGCTGCCCCATCTGCACATTGGCCGCGCCGGGGGCGGGAATGACGGTCCGCACCTTCTGGTCGGCATTGACGACCGTAAGCGTGCCCGTGTGATAATCGGTAATCATGTAGGTGGTGGCGTTACCAGGATCGACACGCTGCATCATCCGCCCGCTGGACCAGCGCATGCGCTGGGTCATGACCTCACGCGTGTCGTGGGGCGGATAGATGGTATAGGTTACGTCCACATCGTTCTGCGGGGTGACGAAGGGCGTCTCCTCCGTCGTTTCGGCGCGCGCGTGGCATGCGCCCCCCACCAGCAGGCAGGCCGCCAGCAGGGCATGGGCGCCAGGATGCGCAAATCGTGTCACTTCATGCAATCCTTCAAATCATACGGCGGGGTCAGCCGCCACTGGAGTCCGTAGCCTTGGGCGCGGCGGCCTGGGCGCGCCGGGCGGCGGGGGCGG
>NZ_BAIO01000719.1 GCF_000613305.1 Komagataeibacter kakiaceti JCM 25156 | reverse complement strand
CTGACGGCCGCCGTGGCGGGCCAGACGCCACAGCCCGCCCTTGCCGGGGCGGCGGTGTTCATTCTTGTGGGCGCATTGGCCAAATCGGCCCAGATTCCGTTCCAGACATGGCTGCCCGACGCCATGGCCGGGCCCACGCCCACTTCAGCCCTGATCCATGCCGCCACCATGGTAACGGCGGGGGTCTACCTGATCGCGCGGCTGCATGTCCTGTTTGCCGCCGTCCCGGCGGTCATGACGCTTGTGGCCGCGATCGGCGCGCTCACGCTTCTCATGGCGGCCTGCACGGCGCTGGTGCAGTCCGATCTCAAGCGTATTCTGGCATGGTCCACCATAAGCCAGCTTGGCTACATGTTTCTCGCGCTGGGATGCGGGGCGTGGCAGGCCGCGCTCTTTCACCTGATGACCCATGCCTTTTTCAAGGCGCTGCTCTTTCTCGCGGCGGGGGCCGTCATCATGCGCGTCGATCATGAACAGGATATTTTCCGCATGGGGGGGCTGCGCCATACTCTGCCGGGCATTACCGCCGCCTTTGTGGCCGGGGCGTCCGCGCTGGCGGGGCTGCCACTGGTTACGGCGGGATTTTACAGCAAGGAAATGATCCTGAGCGATGTGTGGAACGCCCGGCTTGAGCTTACGCCCCATGCCGTCATGTCCGGGCACATCATGTGGGCGGTGGCGCTGACAGGTGCGTTCCTGACCGCGCTTTACATCTTCCGCTGCGTTTTCATCGTCTTTTTCGGGGATGCGAAAACCCCCGTCACCCACGGCCGGACACCTGGCTCATGGCCATTCCGCTTGCCTGTCTCAGCGTGCTTTGCGTGGTGGGTGGCGTCATTGAAATGCCGGACCCCATTGCGCCCGTGCATCTGTTTTCAGCACTGCTTTCCCCCGGCGCGCCGCCACCCTCCGCGCATGCGCCCGCATGGCTTA
>NZ_BAIO01000720.1 GCF_000613305.1 Komagataeibacter kakiaceti JCM 25156 | reverse complement strand
GTCAGACAGCGCCTGCGGCTGATGACGGTGTCCGACAAACTGCTGGATATCTATGAGCAGGACGGAATGCGCCTGGAACAGCTGATGGCTTTTTCCATCAGCGATGACCATGCCCGGCAGGAACAGGTCTGGGAAATCGTCAGCCAGAGCCATAATCGCGAGCCCTATGTCATCCGCCGCATGCTGACGGAAAAGACCGTGCGGGCCTCGGATCGTCGCGTGCGCTTCGTGGGACTGGACGCCTATCTTGCCGCTGGTGGTCCTATCATGCGCGACCTGTTCGAGGCCGATGACGGCGGCTGGCTGCAGGATCCGGCCATTCTGGACCGGCTGGTCATGGAAAAGCTGCACACAGCCGCAGAAGATATCCGCGCCGAAGGCTGGAAGTGGGTCGAAACCGCCCAGTCATTCCCATGGGGGCATACCCGGCAGTTCGCGGAAATCGATGGCACGGAAGTGCCTCTGTCCGATGACGAGACGGCCCGTCTTGAAGTCCTGCATACCGAGCAGGAAAGCATCGAGGCCGAATACGCCCAGGCCGATGAATACCCTGACGAGGTTGACGCAAGGCTGGGCGAGATCGAACAGGCCATCCTTGTCCTGGAGGAACGACCTCTGGCGTTCGATCCCGCCGACATGGCACGGGCCGGGGCCTTCGTCAGCCTCGCCAGCGACGGCACATTGCAGGTGGAACGGGGCTTCGTATTACCGGAGGACATGCCGGCGGAGCAGAACAGGCCGATGATGTCGGCGGCACCGGTGAATACGATCACGCTGCATATGACGGGCAGGATGAGCGTGTTGCTGATGATGGCGGCGATGTGGGCGGGGAGGGCGATACTTCCGCTCCCGACGTCGAGCCCGAGGAAGAAGACGGGATCAAACCACTGCCTGACCGGCTTCTCACCGAACTGACGGCCTGGCGCACGCT
>NZ_BAIO01000721.1 GCF_000613305.1 Komagataeibacter kakiaceti JCM 25156 | reverse complement strand
TCCGCCACGCCCAGCCGCGCCGAAAATGGCGCAACCAGCATCGCCATTACCATCACCACCGATGACACCGCCCTCTGACCCGCCAGCGCCCCACCAGCCTTTCGCCTGACTGCCGACCAGCGCGCCGCCAACCGGATGCTGGGCGGTCCCGCCACCCATATCCTTCTGCGTGGCGGCGCACGTTCGGGCAAGACATTCGTGCTGGTGCGCGCGCTGGTCATCCGCGCGCTCAGGGTGGCTCAGACGCGGCATGGAATCTTTCGCCACCGGCTGAATGCGCTGCGGGCCACGGTCGTGGCCGATACATTCCCCACGGTCATGCGGCGGTGCTTTCCCACCGTGCCGTGGGCGATCTCACGCACGGACTGGACGGTGGAACTGCCCAATGGATCCACCATCCTGTTCGGCGGACTGGATGACGAAGACCGGACAGAAAAGATACTGGGGCTGGAGTTCGCTACCGTGTACCTGAACGAAGCCAGCCAGATCACCTATGGCGCGCGCAACATGCTGCTGACGCGGCTGGCGCAGAAATCACCCCTGGCGCTGAAGGAATATATCGACGCAAATCCCCCCACCACCGCGCACTGGCTCTACCGTGTGTTTGAAGATGGGGTGGAGCCGACATCGGGCGCGCCGCTTGAGCGATCGGCTTACGCCACCATGCGCCTGAACCCCGATGGTAACCGGGCCAATCTCTCGGCACAGTATCTTGCCCAGCTTGCCGCCCTGCCGGAACGCGAACGCAGGCGTTTTGTACTGGGGGAATATCAACAGGCAGTGGATGGCGCGCTGTGGCGGATGGAGGACTTTCACCGCGCGGCCCCCATCACCCCCGCCAGCCGCAATGCGGTGGCCGGTCGGATGCGGCGCATCGTGGTGGCGGTTGACCCTTCGGGTTGCGCGGGACCGGAAGACACGCGATCG
>NZ_BAIO01000722.1 GCF_000613305.1 Komagataeibacter kakiaceti JCM 25156 | reverse complement strand
GACACGGCGCAGCTTGGCCCGCTGGCCCTGCGGGCCGCGACCATTCATGAAGAACAGGTCCGCCTGCGCCTGCAACGGCTGGTTGCATTGCTGGTGCCGCTCATCACCATTCTCATGGGGGCCATGATCGCGGGCATCGTCTCGTCGCTCCTGCTGGCCATGCTTGGGCTGAACGACCTTGCGCAGCAGTAAGGCAACCCGATCGGATGGTTTCACCCTGCTGGAAATGGTCATTGTCCTTGCGGTGATCGGACTGGCGACCTCGCTCATCCTCATGCGTGGCCCGATGCGCTCATCCGCGCTGGACCTGCGCGTCGCGGCGGAAATGATGGCCGCCACCCTGCGTGAAGGCCGGACCGACGCGACCACTACGGAACGGGCCGTCGTGTTCACCGCCTTCCCGACGGGGGCGTATGGGCTGAACGGTCAGGCGCGCCCTGCCCTGCCCGCGGGCATAACCATTACGGCCCCAGCCAGACTCTTTTTCTACCCCGATGGCAGCACATCGGGCGGCAGGGTCGTGCTGGGGTCCACGGCAGGCCGGATCGCGCTGACCGTGGATGCGCTGACCGGCCATGTCACCACCCGGCAGGTCAGCCCATGACAGCCCGGCCGCGCGATTCCGGATTCACGTTGCTGGAGGTGCTGGTGGCCTTCGCCATCGCCGCCCTGTCCCTTGCCGCGATGTGGCAAAGCGGCGTGGATGGATGGCGCGCGACACGCATGGCCGAACGTTCCATGGAGGCCCTGTCGCGCGCGCGGTCCCACCTGGCCGTGGTCGGGCATGGTCTGGCCATAAGGCCCCTGTCACAGGGCGGCGAGGATGGCGACGGCTTTTACTGGCGGCTGCGCATAACCCCCACCCAAAGCATCGGGCGCATGACGCTCTATGCCGTAGAAATTACGGAATCATGGTCCGGGGCGGCA
>NZ_BAIO01000723.1 GCF_000613305.1 Komagataeibacter kakiaceti JCM 25156 | reverse complement strand
ATCGGGTGGCCTGGGCGAAGCGGCGGGGCTGCTTTCGGGCAGCGGCTCAACATCCCCTCCGTCTCCTCGCTCGCCCCATCCAACGTGACCGGCCTGCTGGGCTACTGCGTGGAGAACAACTACCTCAAGGGCAACAGCCCCTCGACACTGCTTTCGTCCCTGAAGCAGAAGGCCGGGTTCGACACCACCGGCAGCCAGTACACCAATGGCCAGAAGGGTATTCTGGACACCGGGAACGGCAACACCTTCTCGCTCGCCACGCTCAGTGGCAACCTCAAGCAGAAGGTCACCACCAAGGTGTGCAACGCGGTGCTGAAGCAGGGTCAGTCCCTGCTCTGATCGTAACGGCTCCGTCCGCCCGTTTTCAGAACGGGCGGACAACCACCATGATGACGATGACCATCATGAGAACGGTCGGCATCTCGTTCGCCATGCGATAGAACCGTTCGGTATGCGTATTGCGGTCATGGGCGAAATCACGCCGCCAGCGCGCACACGCGCCCTGGAACCCCGCCAGCGCCGCCACCGCCGCCAGCTTGGTGAACCACCACCCCGCATGCCAGTCCACCAGCCCCGGAATGGTCGCCAGCGCACCACCGAAGAGGAAGGTGCTGATCATGGCGGGCAGCATGATGAAGCGCAGCAGCCGGTATTCCATGATCTTGAAACGCTCGGATTCCGCTGATCGGGCTGCCACCTGACAGTGATAGACAAACAGCCGTGGCAGATAGAACAGGCCCGCCATCCATGCGATGAGCGACATGATGTGGAACGCCTTGAGCCACAGCATGAAGGGGACCAGCACGGTCATTACGCCCTGTCTCCCGCGCCTTCCTGGGCGGCCAGGATACGGCGGAGCAGCGGCACGAATTCATCCAGATGCGCGATACGCAGCAGGCCGGGCCACGTGGGGGCCGGCAGG
>NZ_BAIO01000724.1 GCF_000613305.1 Komagataeibacter kakiaceti JCM 25156 | reverse complement strand
CGTCAACCGGCTGGATAATGCGTATGGCGATCGCAACCTTGTCTGTTCCTGCCCCGATACCGGCAGTTACATGGACTAGGGACGGATTGCGTCATTTCGGTTCGGGTATATATTCACGGGAATATAACTCAGGCGACCGGACCGGGGGCAATGGCATGAACTGGGGCAGAAGGGGCATGATCGCCGGGGCGGTGATGGGGGGCATGGCGCTGGGCGCCCCGGTTTCACCGCCCGCCATGGCGCGTGATGTTACGGATATGGCGGGCAACGCCGTATCCGTGCCCGATCATCCCACCCGCATTGCCGATCTGTGGTTCGCCCATAATGAACTGGTGCTGATGCTTGGCGGCGCGCGGCAGTTGGTCATGACCGTGGACCGCCCGCAGGCGCGGCCCTGGATGTACAGGGTCTTCCCGGCCCTGTACGGGGCGCAGGCGGTCAATGGCCCGCAGGTCAATGCCGAGACCCTGCTGCATGAACGGGTGGATCTCGTATTCGTGCCGGAGGCGTCGGCCACCATCGCGGCGTTCCGCGCGGTGGGGGTGCCTGTTCTTGTCTCCTCCTTTCAGGATACGGACGGGCTTCTGCGCGTGGTGGACATGACCGCCGCCGCGCTGGGCACGGATGGCGCGCGCGCGACGGCGGCCCGCTACCGCGCCATGATGCGGCAGACCGTAAATGACGTGCATACGCGACTGTCCGGCCTGAGTGACGCCACCCGCCCGCGTGTGCTGCATGTGCAGTCGTTGCATCCATTGCGGGTGGATGGGGCGCACAGTATCGTTGATGAATGGATCACCCTTGCGGGCGGGCGCAACGCGGCCGTTGGGGTGGCGGGCAACATGAAAGCGGTCTCGGCCGAACAGGTCGCGGCGTGGGATCCGATGTGGTGATCCTCGGCCCCGATAGCGGCGCG
>NZ_BAIO01000725.1 GCF_000613305.1 Komagataeibacter kakiaceti JCM 25156 | reverse complement strand
CCGGGCTGGCGGTTGCGGGGCTGTACCCGCAGGGCGCGGGGGCGACCGGTGTCAAAAGCACCTCCCCTTACGATTACCGCATCAAGTCGGTTGTCTATAACCCGCGTGACACGGTGGAGGTCGATGGCGTGGTCGGGATCGCGACCGACATCACGCTTTCGCCCGATGAGCATTACGTCACCCATGCCTTTGGGGAGGAAGGGGGCTGGTCCTTCGCCTGCCGTGAAAATCACTGCTTCATCCGGCCCAAGGAGCAGGAGAGCGATACCAACCTGACCATCGTGACCGACCGGCACGTTTACCACATCCTGCTGCATTACGTGGGGGGCAGGCAGGAAAAGGGGGCTGACGGCCGTGTCCATACCGCTTTCGCCGCCACCCCGTGGGCGCTGGCGCAGGCCACGGTCGAGCTGACCTATCTCTACCCCGATGAGGAGGACAGCCGGAAGGCCGCCGCCGCCCATGCCAGCCACATCCAGGCCGAACTGGCGGATGTGTATGGCAACGGCCCGCGTAACACGGCCTACCGGCGTTCGAACGGGGAAAAGGATCGCGCCATCGCCCCGCTGAATGTGTGGGATGATTACCGTTTCACCTATTTCCGCTTTCCTGAAAACGGGGTGCTGCCCACGCTGTACGTCATGAACGAAGGTGGCCAGGAAATGGTGGTGAACGCGGTGGTGCTGGGGCCTGACCACAACATCCTCGCCGCGCAGGTCACCGCGCGGGAATGGCGCATCCGCTATGGCGGGCTTGTCATTGGCGTGGTGAATGATGCGTATAACCCCTCGCTCGGCAGTACGGCGAACGGGACCATCTCGCCGCTGGTCAGGCGCGTCGCGCGTGATCGCGATGGGGATTCGTGATGCGCGCGCGCCCTTTCCTGGCCGGGGCGGTGCTGGTTACGGGGGCCATGG
>NZ_BAIO01000726.1 GCF_000613305.1 Komagataeibacter kakiaceti JCM 25156 | reverse complement strand
CGCGACCGGCAGCGCCGCCGCGTTTTGGGACAGGAGTGCGGCAAGCCGGTTTTGCAAGGTGGGATCGAAAGACATATCCTGATCTTATGGCGTCCGGCGCGGTGGGGGGCAATCCTTGGCATGCGGCACGGGCGCGTTTTTTCCTTTCCTGTGTGGTGGAGTGCTGTCCGTGCCCTTTCTGCGGCTTGTATCGATCCTGTGCCTGCTGGTGGCGGCCACGCCTGCCGCCCGCGCGGCGCAGAGCGATCCCGTCTCCACCACCCGCGCCACCGCCACGCTGGTCACGGCGGATGACACCTTCATGCCCGGTCGCGCGCTGCATGTGGGCCTGCGCCTGCGTCTTGCGCCCGGCTGGCATACCTACTGGCTCAATCCCGGCGATGCCGGGGCCGCGCCCACCGTGGCGGTAAACGCGCAGGGCGGGGGCAGCGGGCAGGCCAGCACGATCGAATGGCCAACCCCGCAGGTGCTGCATGACGGGCCGCTTACATCCTATGCCTATACCGGCGATGTGCTGCTGCCGGTCACGCTTGTACCCGTGGCCGGGCCGGAGCCGGGGGCGATGGACCTGCATGCCGTGGCGGAGTGGCTGGTCTGCGCCGATATCTGCGTGCCCGAACAGGGCAGTTTCAGCCTGACCCTGCCCCGTGGCGATCCCCGACCTTCGGCGCAGGCGGCGGATTTCGTCCGGGCAGCGGCCAGCAGGCCGGTCATGTCTCCCTTTGCCGCACGGGTCTCCCCTGCCGGGATATTACAGCTTGCCGGTCCGGAACTTACACCGGACGCGGTGCGCGCTGCGTGGTTCATGCCGGAAATGGCGGGCGCGATAGATCAGGACGCCCCGCAGGTGGTGACGGTGCGCGACGGGATCGTGCAGATCGCGCTGCGCCCCGGTCCGGAATTCCATGGCGGGG
>NZ_BAIO01000727.1 GCF_000613305.1 Komagataeibacter kakiaceti JCM 25156 | reverse complement strand
CCCGAACCGCAACCGGTCGCACCGCCGCGTACATGGCGTGAAGCCGTGGCCTATGTGTCCGGTCGCGACGCCATGCTGCACGGGCATCTGCGCCACGCCACGCATGTGGTCACCTTCGCGCCGCCGCTGATCGAGATTCGCGTGGAACGCAACAGCCTGCCCGGTCTCGCCCGGCGGCTGGAAAGCCTGCTGCGCGAAGGTACGGGAGATCCAGCGTGGCAGGTCCGCCTGTCCGATGCACAGGGCGAGCCGACCCTGGCCGAACAGGGGGCGGAGATCATCCAGTTGCACCGCGCGGCGGCGGCGGCCCATCCGTTGGTGCAGGCGGTGATGGAGGTCTTCCCCACCGCGCGGCTGGGAGAAGTCACGGATCACGCCCTTGATGATTATGGCCTGCCGCCCGAGGAAATGGCGGGTGGCGCATTGGCCCCGGATCTCGAATTCGCGCCCCTCGATGCCGATCTGGTTGATGAGGACGATCTGGATACCGACGATTTTGCCTGAGGAGGAATACGGAACATGAAAAATCTTGCCGGCCTGATGAAGCAGGCCACCCAGATGCAGGCCCGCATGGAAGAAATGCAGGCCAAGCTCGAAGCCATGACGATCGAGGGCAGCGCCGGTGCGGGCATGGTCACCATCACCATGAACGGCAAGGGCGACATGAAGGCGATCAGGATCGACCCGAAGCTGGCCGACCCGGCGGAAATGGAAATGCTTCAGGATCTGATCCTTGCCGCCAGCGCCGACGCCCGCAAGAAGCTGGACACCACCGCCAGCGAGGAAATGAAAAAGGTTACCGGCGGCCTGAGCCTGCCCGGCGGGATGAAATTCCCGTTCTGATCCGGCGCGCGGGGGAACCATGAGCGGCAGGGGTGAAATCGACCGGCTGGTGACCTGCTGGCGCGC
>NZ_BAIO01000728.1 GCF_000613305.1 Komagataeibacter kakiaceti JCM 25156 | reverse complement strand
TGCGGTACGGTCGGGGCCGGGCGTTCCAGCACGTCCCGAGCATCGGTGCCGCATATGCCGCAGCTTGTCCGGCCCGTCATCGCCCGTCGCCCACGCGCCAGAAGCCGGTGGAAGGCAGGACCGTCAATACGTATATCGACACGCACATAATCCGCCTCGACATGCACTTCCAGCCCCTTCAGCGCATCGGTCGAAGGAATGATTCCTTCGGTCAGGGCAAAGCCGGTGGCGAAATCTTCCAGATCCAGCGGCGTCGCATCATCACACCATGCGCCATGCCGTTGAAGGTCAGGCTGATGGGCGTTTCCTCGGCAATTTCGAATGTCCGCGCGGCAGGCATATCCTCTTCGGCACGCCAGGTATCCATGGTACAGGCCACGATGGCGGGCGGCAGATGCCGGGTCATTGCGGGGTATCCATACGTTCCGCCAGTGTACGGGCGGTCACATGGTCGGCGGGCGTGTTGATGTTCATGAATGGATCCACCCCACCGGGCAGCAGGTCAAAAGTGACGGCACGCGCGGCCAGACGTTCGGCCAGTGTACGTACGCGCGTGGCGGTGCGCCGGGTGACGGGGGTAAGGTGAGCAAGCTGTTCGGCCAGCATGTCGCGACATGTGACCGGCCATGCCGCGACAAGGCTGTGCCGCTGGCCCAGACTTTCGGCAAAGGACGGAGCGGGCAGCAGGCGCGCCACCAGATCGGGGGGAATGAAGGGGGTATCGCCCGGCACCGTTACCAGCACGTCGCAGCCCGCGGCCTGTGCCCATTCCAGCCCACGCAATACACCCGCCAGCGGCCCCGCCCCGGCTATCCGGTCGGCCAGAACGGGCAGGCCCCATTGGGCATAACGCGCGGGATCACCGTTGGCGCTTATGGCCAGTGCCGTGCAGCACGGGCGCAGGGTCG
>NZ_BAIO01000729.1 GCF_000613305.1 Komagataeibacter kakiaceti JCM 25156 | reverse complement strand
CAGCGGCGGCGGGGGAGTACACACGCTCTTCCTCCAGCACAAGGGTTTCCCCTTCCCAGCCCAGATCAAAGGGCTGGACGCGCGCGCCCGCGTTCTCGAAACCCTTGCGGCACAGATCGTACCAGCACCCGTCCGGCACGCCACGGCGCGGTTCCCAGCCGCATATGACCAGCCGGTCACTGGCGCGGGTCAGGGCGACATACAGCAGCCGGTTATATTCTTCCGCCGCGTCCTGCCTGATCCTTTCCTGCAGGGCGGCGGTCAGGTCCGTCACCAGTTCACGCCGGGGCACCCATATCGGGATGTCCAGTCTGGTCCGGGCATCGGTTTTCCATAACACGCCGGTATCGGCGCGGGGTGTTGCAATGGTGTCGGGCAGGATGACCAGCCGTGCCTGCAACCCCTTGGCCCCGTGCGCGGTCATGACGCGGACCATGTTGGCCGAGGCGTCGGTTCATGACGCACCGTTTCATCCGATGCGTTGAGCCAGTGCAGGAAGCCCTGGAGCGAGATGGCATGCGTTTCCTCGAACCGCAGGGCGGCGGAGAGCAGTTCATCAACCGGCTCCACCGCTTCCGGCCCCAGCCGGGCCAGCAGGCGCGCGCGACCGCCCAGCGGGCCGAGCGCTTCGGCCAGAAGCTGGTAGGGAGTTGCGTAATCCACCTGCCGGAACAGGGTGTTGAGGACATGCCAGGCCGTGGACCAGTCGGGCCGTTCGCCATGGCGGGCCCGCAGCACCGCCCATAAAGGCTGGCCGTCGCGGCCCGTCGCCAGATCCATGAGCGAGGGATCATCCAGCCCGCCCAGTGGCGAGGTCAGCACGCAGGCCAGCGTCAGGTCATCCTGTGGCAGCAGGAGCGCGGCGCACAGCGCCATGAGGTCGCGCACCGCAAGCTGGTCGGTCAGCACG
>NZ_BAIO01000730.1 GCF_000613305.1 Komagataeibacter kakiaceti JCM 25156 | reverse complement strand
AGGCCGATGGCCCCCACGGCCCCGGTGGCGAACCCCTCCCGCGGGGGGAGCACCACCGCCACGCGCCCCATGGGGGCGGGCGTGGCGTCAGGCAATATCCTCAAACCGGGCCTGCCGCCATTCCTTGGGTTCCTGGGCGGCTTTCTGGTACCACTCATCAACCAGCGGATGGGCCCGCACGGCGGTCATGTACGCCTGTGATTCCGGCGACGGACTGACCGCATAGGACAGGAAGCGCGAGACGATGGGCGCGAACATGACATCGGCCAGGCCAAACGTCGCGCCGAACAGGAACGGTCCCCCCGCGCCGAAGTCCAGCCGGGCTTCCGTCCAGATACCGTCGATGCGCGAAATCTCGCGTCGATGTCCTGCGTGGTGCCAGCGGCGAGCGGGGTATTGTCGCGCCCCGTATTCATGGGCATGGCCTGACGCAGGGCGCGGAAACCGGCATGCATCTCGGCCGAGATGCTGCGGGCATAGGCGCGCTGGCGCGGATCGGCGGGCCATAGCCCGGCCGCCTGTTCGGCGCAGTATTCGCAGATGGCGAGGCTCTCCCACACCGCGATGCCGCGATGTTCGAGATAGGGCACCTTGCCATTGGGGGAGATGGTGCGGATGGCCGCGGTCTGCCCGTTATCGGATAGCGGGATCATCTGTTCGCGCACATCCAGCCCGGCCAGACGCACCGCCAGCCAGCCACGCAGCGACCAGGATGAATACCGGCGCGTGCCAATGACCAGAATACCATCACTCATGATGCGACTTTCCCTTCGCTTTCGGACCGGCGGATAAAGCCACCCCCCATGACCCTGCTGCCCACGTACATCACGCAGGCCTGTCCCGGCGCGGGCACCGCGCCGTCATCAAGCACACACGCGCGCCATTGCCTTCCGCCTGCCATACCG